>NZ_JALXVO010000040.1:0-40938 GCF_025151705.1 Paenibacillus sp. p3-SID1389
ACCCGCACGTTACCCATTTTTTAAAATTTAAGTATTTAGTTCAATACTTCTACAATGATTCGTGGCTTCATCGATTTGTTCGCCTGCTTGGGGGGCCGACCGTTTCGCTTCGTTCGTCCTTTTGAACTCCGTGTGGGCTTTTTGAATAAGGCTTCATGCAGCCTAGTCCATGACCGATCGGCATAGAGTCGAATCAATCGAAGTAACTGCCAAACGGTTTGCTTGCACTCTAGCTTCAGGCGTAGCAACAGGCACAGAGCATAGGATATCAACGCGATATACATCTGGTTCCAGATGGCTTCTGCGGTGTACCCATGAGGCTTCACTAAACGGAGGTGTTGCTTAATCCATTTAAAGAATAGCTCGATTTGCCAACGATGCCGATATACATCTGCAATTTGGTGCACGGACAAATCCATGCGACTTGTCACAAGGCGATATAAACGACCTTGCTGATCCTGAAACTCAATGAGTCGCAACTTCATTTGCTGCCCTGGCAGAGTTACATCCGCATCCCGAATGAAATCTCCCCGCTTGGGAAGAGCCCGTTCCTTGAGGATCGTCAATCGGGTATTATCCTTAACCCGAGCCACAAACTTCATCCCTTGGTCCACCCAGGCTTGAAAATGCTTGTGCACCTGATAGCCTCGGTCCATCACATAGGTCACTTCTTTATCGACCGTAAAGTTTGGGGCAACTTCGTGGTCTGCGACATCTTTGGTTGAGGCGATGATTTTATCTGGAACCATCGTCTTCGCGTCGACGACTAGAAGTGAAGTGTGCATTTTCACGCCGTGATTGGATGCAGAGCAGTAAGCCCATTTGGAAAGAATCGCTGGCAAGGTGATTTGAGTAGAATCCATGATCGCGAGCTTTCCGATCTTAGTCGTGATTCCTGGCTTATTCTCCGTTAGTTGTTGGATTTGTCTCGTTACTTGCATGAAAAGCAGGTGAAGGTTCTCTAGGGGAAGCTTCTTCATTTTCCGCGAGAGTTGGGATGGGCTTATGCTTTCAAGTCCACCAAGTATCGCTTGAAAATCTTCATTGGCTTCAAGATGCTCGGACATTTCAGCATAAGACTCTCGTTGCTGTAACTGGGCTTCAATGAACAGCAGTAGGGAAGAACCGACAAAAAGCTTGCGAGCACGATAATCCAAAACGCTATCTCGGGAAGAATTAATATTTAACATTTGTAGACATTGACATATGACACTTAAATTTGTACTGTTATCCATAGAAATCTCCTTTTGTTGAGAGGTTGATGGATAACCTTTGGATCAACTCAACATTAGGGGATTTCTTTATTTTTGTACATGAAAACCAGCCTATAATTTGCAAATTTAGTAAATTGTTGATTTGAAATATCGTTTGAAAAGTTAATGCAACGCTAGTGGATTAAGCCAAGTTTTTAGAAAAAATACCTGCACTTTTGCAGGCATTCACGCATGCAGTTCATTATCTTAAAATCACGAACGGAGGAATTCCTTTGTCAACTCAATCCCAATCCATTACTGCTATGATCGATCATACGCTGCTCAAGGCGGACGCCGGACGCGCCGCCATTATTAAATTAGCGGAGGAAGCCAAGCAATACGGCTTCGCTTCCGTATGCGTTAACCCGACCTGGGTCAAGACCGCAGCGGAGGTTCTGAAAGACTCCCCGGTGAAGGTGTGCACCGTCATCGGCTTCCCGCTGGGCGCCTCGGCGCCGGAAGTGAAGGCGTTTGAAGCGTCTCATGCGATTGCCGAAGGCGCGGGCGAAGTCGATATGGTCATCAACATCGGCGCGCTCAAGGACGGCGACGACGGGCTGGTCCTCCGCGATATCGCCGGGGTTGTTCAGGCCGCGGCAGGCAAAGCGCTGGTGAAGGTCATTATCGAGACCTGCCTGCTCACCGACGAGGAAATCGTGCGGGCCTGCAAGCTGTCCGTGGAAGCCGGAGCGGATTTCGTCAAAACGTCGACCGGGTTCTCCACCGGCGGGGCTACCGTCGAAGCGGTGGAGCTGATGCGCAAAACGGTAGGTCCAAACGTTGGCGTGAAGGCGTCCGGCGGCGTGCGCACGCTGGCTGATGCCGAAGCGATGATCAAGGCGGGGGCAACGCGCCTTGGCACCAGTGCCGGCGTGGCCATCGCCCAAGGTCAAAGCGGCCAAAACGACTACTAAAATCAAGTGACATGAGGGAGAAACAGGGTGCTATTCCAGAGCGGTGGTGGAAATAGTACCCTTTTTTTCATTTCATCCAGACTTTTTATGTCCCCTTTCCGTTACAGCTACAGATGTCTCCCGCGGAAGGCATAACTTGATAAAATGTTCGGAAAAGAGGAACCGTATGATACCAATTGATCCCAAAATACACGCGCGGCGGCTTCGCGCTGCACGATGTCACCTTAACGCTAAACGAAGGGATGGTGGGCCTCCTGGGTCCCAACGGCGCAGGGAAATCTTCGCTGATGCGCATTTTGGCCACGCTGATGCCGCCCACTTCGGGCGATCGACCAATTGCGGTTGAAGCCGGGGATCACTTTGCGCTTATTTGAACCGGTATGCCGAAGGGCGAACGGTCATCACGGCGGTCCATGAGCTGAGCGAATGGGAGGAAGCGGCCGATCATGTGCTGTGGCTGGATCGGGGGAAGGTTCGCTTTTACGGAGGGAAAACATCCTGGATGGCAGACCCCTACCGGGTGTGGCAGGGGACGCTGACGCGCGAGCAATTTGATCAGTGTCCGGAGGCCGGGTTGATCGAGTTTCGGGAAACGCCGGAAGGAATCTATGCCAAGCTGGTTGGCGAAGCCCCCCTCTTTCCGGGGCTCCGCGAAGGTGAGCCAACGTTCGAGGATGCTTATTTTATCCGGAAATATCAACGGGTTTATCTCAATCTAAATAATACATATAAAAATTATAGGATTTCCTATTTTCAAATCACACGAGATGTGAGAGAATATGAAAAAACATTCTTGGTTTATCATTATTTCGATGATTTGAAGGAGGAATTATCCATGTCTGAAGAGCGTCAATATGCCCCAGAAACGCTGGCGATTCACGCCGGCCAGGAGATCGATCCCACTACATACTCCCGGGCGGTCCCGCTGTACCAAACGACGTCGTATGGTTTTCGCGACACCGAGCATGCGGCGAATCTGTTTGGCTTGAAGGAATTCGGCAATATTTATTCCCGGATCATGAACCCAACCAATGATGTGTTCGAGAAGCGTGTAGCTGCGTTGGAAGGCGGCGTCGGGGCATTGGCGACGGCATCGGGTCAGGCGGCGGTCACTTTCTCCATCTTAAATATTGCCGGGGCGGGTGACGAAATCGTCTCCTCCACCTCGTTGTACGGCGGTACCTATAATCTGTTTTCCACAACGTTGCCTAAGCTTGGTGTGCACGTGAAGTTCGTGGATTCCTCGAATCCGGAAAACTTTCGCGCAGCGATCACGGACAAGACGAAGGCGCTTTACGCTGAGACGATCGGCAACCCGAAGGGTGACGTGCTGGACATCGAAGCGGTCGCGGCGATTGCCCATGAGCATGGGATTCCGTTGATCGTCGACAATACGTTCCCAAGCCCGTATTTGCTGCGTCCGATCGATTTTGGCGCGGACATCGTCGTGCATTCGGCAACGAAGTTTATCGGCGGGCACGGTACCTCGATCGGCGGTATCATCGTTGACAGCGGTAAATTCGACTGGGCTGCCAGCGGGAAATTCCCGGGCCTGACCGAGCCGGATCCAAGCTACCACGGCGTTGTATATACGCAAGCAGTCGGTCCGCTCGCTTACATCATCAAGGCCCGCGTTCAGCTGCAGCGCGATCTTGGCGCTTCGTTGTCGCCGTTTAACGCGTGGCTGCTGCTGCAAGGGCTGGAGACGTTGCATCTGCGCGTGGAACGCCACAGCCAGAACGCCCTGAAAGTGGCGCAATATCTGGAAGCGCATGAACTGGTAGAATGGGTCAGCTACGCGGGATTGCCAAGCCACCCATCCTATGAACTGGCGCAAAAATACTTGCCCAAAGGCCAAGGCGCCATCCTCACGTTTGAAATTCGCGGCGGCGTGGAAGCCGGTCGCAAGCTAATCAATAGCGTGAAGCTGTTCTCGCATTTGGCCAATGTCGGCGATTCCAAGTCGTTGATCATTCATCCGGCCAGCACCACGCACCAACAGTTAACGGAAGCGGAACAATTGGCCGCCGGCGTCACGCCGGGTTTAATCCGCTTGTCCGTAGGGACGGAGTCGATCGACGACATCCTGTATGATTTGGAGCAGGCGATCGCTGCGAGCCAGGCCTAATAGCATTTATACCGAATTTATACTGAAGCCGCTGAATCGGAGGACCATGTTTGTCCGTCCGGTCAGCGGTTTTTTTCGTGTGCGGACAGGGGCTGATGCCGATGTGGGTCTGAAGCTGCGGTCAACAGGTGTTTACAAAATGGAAATATCGGCATATAATAGAGTCAAAAGTTTCTCTTAACCAAAATTATTGACCTGATTCAACAATGATTATCGTTCTCATTTGTGAGCTGCTCCGGGAAGATCCCGGGGCAGCTTGCGCCATTTTTAAGGGGTTAACAATAATATTCATTCTCAGCTAACCCGATTACAAGGAGGAATTTATGATGGAATTTGTCCATAGAAGAACGTTGTCGGAAGTGAACCAAACCGCCCATCAACCGAACCCGGGCGGGAAGCGGCGGGGCGATTGGAGGCGGCTCTTGAGCCACCGGGAGATGCTGCTTGCGCTGGGCAGCGGCGGGCTGATGCTGACCGCATGGGCCTGGGAGAACCAGGGGACGCTGCCTTGGATCTCCGTGGCGCTGTATATCGCGGCCTATGCGGTCGGCGGATATGTGAAAGCCCGGGAAGGCTTGATCACTTTAATCCAAGAGCGGGATTTGGACGTGAATTTGTTGATGATCGCGGCGGCGCTCGGTGCCGCCTCCATCGGCTATTGGAACGAAGGGGCGATGCTGATCTTTATCTTTGCATTAAGTGGCGCCTTGGAATCGTTCGCCAGCGAACGGAGCCGGAAGGACATCTCGGCGCTGATCGCGATGAAGCCGGAAACCGCGCTTCGCGTTGGCGAAGATGGGATGGAGCTGGTGCCGGTGGAGGCGCTGGCCGTGGGCGACCTGCTGCTGGTGAAGCCCGGGGAGGTGATCCCGGCCGACGGGATCATCCGCACCGGAAGCTCTGCGGTAAATCAATCGGCAATCACCGGAGAATCGATTCCGGTGGATAAACAGCCGGGGGATGGGGTGTATGCCGGAACGATCAATGGAGAAGGGGCGATTTACGTGGAGGTGTCCAGCCCGGCGGAAGGCACCTTGTTTGCCAAGATCATCACCCTTGTGGAGCAGGCTCAGCAGGAGCTGCCGGGGACGCAGCGGTTTATTAAGCGGCTTGAAGGCATTTACGCCAAGACAATTGTAGCCGCAACGCTAGCCCTCATCCTGCTCACGCCGTGGCTGCTTGGCTGGAGCTGGTCGTTCGCCTTTTACAAGGCGATGGTGTTTCTTGTAGTAGCTTCACCGTGCGCGATTGTATCGTCGGTGATGCCGGCCATGCTCTCGGCGATGTCGAAGAGCGCCCGCAAAGGCGTGCTGTTCAAGGGCGGAGCCCATATGGACCATCTGGGCAGCATTCGGGTCGTCGCGTTTGATAAAACCGGGACGCTGACGGAAGGCTCGCCGGTGGTGACCGGGCTGTACACCATCGAAGGCGTTGACCCGCGGGAGGTGCTGGCTGCCTGCGCTGCGGCGGAGAGCCTGTCGGAGCATCCGCTGGCTCAAGCGATCGTACGCAAGGCGCAAGCCGAAGGGCTGCCGATCGACGGGGCCGAGGAGCTGCGGGCGCTACCGGGCTGGGGCATCGAAGCGAAGGTCAGCGGCGCGGCGTGGCGCATCGGCAAGGCGGACGATGGCGACTCGATGCTACCGGGGCCGCTGGCTGAGCAGCTTCGCCGATGGATCGCCGAGGGGCACACCGTCTCCGTCGTTCAGCGGGACGATGCCAACGTCGGCCTCATCGCGCTCCGCGACGAGGTTCGCCCGCAGGCCAAGGCAGCCATCGCCCGGCTGCACGAGCTGGGTGTCGCCGTCGCGATGTTGACCGGCGACCGCAGCGTGACCGCACACGCGCTGGCCAAGGAGATCGGCGTCGACCTCGTGTACGCCGATCTGCTCCCGCAAGAGAAGGTCGCGCATGTCAAGGCGCTGCGGGAGCGCTATGGCAGCGTCGCGATGGTCGGCGACGGCGTCAACGACGCGCCGGCGCTCGCAGCCGCAAGCGTGGGCATCGCCATGGGCGGCGGCGGCAGCGGGGCCGCGCTGGAAGTGGCCGATGTCGTGCTGATGAACGACAGCATCGAGCGGATTGCGGAGACGATCTCGCTCGCCCGGCGGGCTCGGCGGATCGTGAAGCAGAACCTGGTTTTTGCCGGTGCCGTTATTCTGATGCTGATCGTAAGCAATTTTGCGGCGGGTATTCCGCTGCCGTTTGGTGTCGTGGGTCATGAGGGCAGCACGCTATTGGTGATTCTGAACGGGCTGCGGCTGCTTCGGTAGTGGTTTCGATAGTGGTTTCGGTAGCGTCGCGCGTAGTGGCTCGCGCTGTGGTCCTGACATAGCGGTCTTCACCATTCCTTCATTTAACCTTCACCAAACCTATCCATTACAAAGATTGACAGATTCCTGCAACGTTCACATAATTAGAATCAAGCCATCTTATATCTATAATTTGTGATGAATCCATTTGAAAGGATTTGAGGATATGTACAAATCAATTATTATCGGAACCGGCCCGGCAGGGTTAACCGCTGCAATATATCTGGCCCGCGCGAACATGAATCCGCTGGTGATCGAAGGTCCGCAGCCAGGCGGCCAATTAACAACAACCACGGAAGTAGAAAATTTCCCGGGGTTCCCGGAAGGGATCATGGGCCCGGAATTGATGGATAACATGCGCAAGCAAGCCGAACGTTTCGGAGCTGAATTCCGCACGGGCTGGGTGAACAGCGTGGATCTGAGCCAACGTCCGTTTAAACTTCAGGTAGAAGGAATTGGTGAGCTCGTGACTGAGACATTGATCTTGTCGACAGGTGCTACGGCTAAATACCTGGGCATCCCGGGCGAAGAGGTGAACGTTGGACGCGGCGTAAGCACTTGCGCGACCTGCGACGGCTTCTTCTTCCGCAACAAAGAGATTATTGTGGTCGGCGGCGGCGATTCCGCAATGGAGGAAGCCGGATTCTTAACCCGCTTTGCTTCGAAAGTCACCGTGGTGCATCGCCGCGAAGAGCTGCGCGCCTCGAAGATCATGCAGGATCGCGTGCGCAGCAACGAGAAAATCGAGCTGGCCCTCAACCGCACGCCGCTTGAAGTCATCGCCGGAGAGCATGGGGTTACCGGCCTGAAAGTGCGCAACAACGCAACGGGCGAGGAAGAAATCATTCCGGCCAGCGGCGTATTCGTGGCGATTGGCCATCAACCGAACACCTCGTTCCTGGGCGGCCAAATCGATCTGGATGCCAACGGGTATATCGTGGTGAAGCCAGGCACTTCCGAGACCAACGTTCCGGGCGTCTTCGCTTGCGGCGACGTACAGGACACCCGCTACCGCCAAGCGATTACGGCGGCAGGAAGCGGCTGCATGGCTGCGATCGATTGCGAGAAATTCATCGAAAGCATGGAGCATGAGCAAGCTGCAGCAGCTGTAAAATAAGGAACAGCAAAACGGCGATACAGGAAGGGCCTGTATCGCCGTTTTCTTTTGCATGGAGCAATCAATTTATCGTTATGCTTCCTAGATAAACAGTCCGGCAATCAGTTGGAACACGAAATATCCCAACACTCCGCCGCCGATTAAGGCAAAGCCCGCCCGCTTGCGGCCCTGGAACAATCGCAGTACACCGAGGCTCACCATGGGAGCCACAATCAGCAGAAAAAACATGACGGCTAAAAATAATTCCACCGAAATATCCGAAATATTTACGATAGTCATCCAATCGATTCTCCATTCCTATGGAAGTCTGAAAATTCACGCAATGACATTTATCACATTTTTTTATATTTTTTATTATACATAAGCCCTGCTTTCATTTGTAGAAGCTGATTGTGAATTTTAGGAAACAGATTTTCGTGAGATCTCGAAGGAACCGCCTTACGGGGGCTGTCCAAATCCTGTTTTGCGTTCGACAAAACTAGTAAGCTTTTGCAGGAGAGGCTGTGTTACAATGGGCTTGATCGAAAGATTGGCAGAAGAAATCGTTTATGCAGCTTGACCGGAAGGTGAGGGAAGCCAGATGGGAAAGAAAATCGGGAGACTTTCAACAGGTTGGCTCATAACCGGGGTGATCGGCGGTTTACTGCTGAGTACCGAACCACTTGGAGGGATTGCCGTCCCGGTTCAAGCGGCGGCGGAGCCGGCGACGGTCACGACCGCCAAGCAACTGCAGGCTAAGCTGGCGCAAGGGATGGAGGCGCGGAACACGACGATTACCTTGAAATATAAGGGGTCGACCAAAAATTTGGAGAATCAGCTGAAGCAAGCGGTGCACGATGCGCTGGAAGCCGATCCGTATACGAAATATATCGTGGATCGTTACGTCTACTCCTGGCGAGGCACAACGGGATCGGCCAAGATCACGCTGCAGGTTCATTACCGCGAAACGGCTGAGCAGACCGCTTACGTCCGCCAAAGCGTGAAGAACATCCTCAAGCAGCTGATCCAACCGGGCATGAACAACCATCAGAAAATCAAAGCGATTCACGATTATGTCGTGTTGAACCTGAAGTACGATACCGATCTGCAAAAATATACCGCTTATGAAGGGCTCAAAACTGGCGAAGCGGTATGTCAAGGCTACGCCTTGCTGACTTACGAGTTGCTGAAGGAAGCCGGGATTGAGAACCGTTTAGTGGAAGGGACGGCGGGAGGCCAGCTGCATGCGTGGAACCTCGTGCGTCTCGACAACCGCTGGTACCATCTGGACACGACCTGGGACGACCCGGTCCCTGATGTGCCCAAGCGGGTCAATTATACGTATTACTTGCGAACCGATGAGCAGATGAGGCAGGATCATATCTGGAAAGCGGCCGATTATCCTCGGGCGTCCGTACCTTATATCAAAACTCTGCAGGCGCTAATTGAGGCAGGCGGGGAGAAGAAGCAAACCTATCTTGCGCTGAAGACTGCGCTGGGGTACGACTTATACGACGCCGACGCGGCAGTGTCCACCGCCAAAGGACTGGCAGAACGGGTCAAGTCCGGCATGAAGGCCGGAAAAGCCACGGTGACCGTGCGTTACGCCGGTTCGGATGAGCAGTTGCTGGAGGACTTGACCGGGCTGTACAACCTGGGCATCCGAAATATCCGTTACCTGATGCAGCCTTTGGAGGGAACGGATGATTTGCGGGTTGAGATTCATTGGGAATAAGGATGAAAAAAATAAACGAGCAAGGATCACCGACACCTCATGTCGGGTGACCCTTGCTCGTTTTTGTTTACTTGTTGCCCCCACGCTCGCGGCCGGCCATTTGCTGCCAGACCGTTCCGGCGGCTTGCTCGCCGGACTCGATCCGCTCGACGGCCATGCGCGCTTGCAGACCCACCTCAAATTCAGGGTCGTCTACCGCTGCGCGCAGCGCCTCTAAGGCATCATCCGTGCCGACCTCGTAGAGGAAGCGGGCCGCGCGCCAACGGACCAGCTTGCTGCTGTCCGATAGCGCCGCGATCATCGGCCCCGTGGCCGCCGGATCGCCGATGTCGGACAGCGTATCGCCGGCGGTGCGCCGCACGGCGGCGGAAGCGTCGCGCAGCGCCTCGTACAGCAGCTCCATCGCCTCCGGCGTCCGCAGGTCGCCGAGGTAAACGACGGCGAGCCGGCGGAGCTGCATTTGCGGGTCGCGCAGCGCCTCCGCCAGCAGCGGCAGCGCCTCTGCGCTTGGCTGCTGCAGCGACTCCAGCGCGGCGTAGCGCACGCGCCAATCCGGGTCCTTCATCCGCTCGCGGATTTCGTCCAGGCTAAGCGCGCGCCGCTGCTCGACGAACTCCGTCTCGCTGCGGCCGTGGGCGATCGCTTGCTCGACGATGCCTTTCAGCCGCTCCGGCGGATACGCCGCCTCCAGCTCCTGCTCGATCTCGCGGGCGATGTCAGGCAGCTCGCCGTAGCGCACGCCGTAATCGACGAGCTTGCGCTCCTTGATCAGCGTGGCGCTGGCCACCTCGGTGACGGCGTTCACGAACCGCTCGGACAACGAAATCCGTTCCTCTTGGTTCCCCGCCTTCACCCGAATTTGCATCGGGATGCCGCGGAAGAACTGCACAAAGACCTGCGCCTCCCCGTATCCTGAGGCTTCCCCGCTCTCCGGGGTCCAGGCCGATTCCACGCCTTCCTGTCCAAATTGCTTCTGCACTTCGGACAAAATTGCCGCCCAATCAGCGTTCCCTTTCCGATCCAAGGCAACAAAATCAGCGGTGTGGAACACGCTTTTGACCCCGGGGATCTGCAGCAATCCGCGAATCCAAGCGGGGGCAGAGCGTTCGTTGTTCAGCGTATATGTTTTCCGAATCCCCGGCTCCAAGCTTTCATCCAAATGCAGCTTCATCGTATTTGGGCTGGGGGTCGGTTCGATAAAGACGATCTTCATTGATCATCACGGCTCCTTTCTGTAGATGAGGCCTTTAATCCCAGATTGGTTTAATTTTAAACTTTTCTTGTCTATTGTACCTCAATGCGGCCTATTGCCCAACCCTCATAGGAATAAAAAGGAACATCCGCGACACACTAAATGGGCAAGGAGGCGAAGGCATGTTCCGAAAACAAGAGCGAACCCTGGCGATCGTATGTCTCATCGTAGCCGTGATCATGCTGTATGCCTTCATCAAAAGCTTGATTCGTTTCCTCCATTACTTCTCCTGAAGGAGCTTGAGTTATGGCAAATCTTGACTCGGTCACTTTAAGCCGGATGCTTACCGGGCTGACCTTGTTCGTACATATCATCTTTGCGTCGATTGGCGTTGGCGTGCCGCTGATGATCGCGCTGGCGGAGTGGCGGGGCATTCGCGCGAACGATCCGCATTATACGATGCTGGCTCGCCGCTGGGCTCGCGGCTTCGTCATTTCCGTGGCAATTGGGGTCGTGACCGGGACGTCCATCGGCTTGCAGCTCAGCCTGCTCTGGCCCACCTTTATGCGCGTCGCCGGACAGGCGATTGCGTTGCCGCTGTTTATGGAGACCTTCGCCTTTTTTGTGGAGGCGATTTTTCTGGGGATTTACCTTTATACGTGGGATCGATTCAAAAATAAGGGGCTGCACCTGCTCCTGCTGAGTCCGGTCGCCATCGGCTCTTCCGCTTCCGCCTTCTTCATTACCACGCTGAACGCCTTCATGAACACACCGCAGGGATTCACGCTCAAAAACGGGGTGATCGCAGACTTCCGTCCGCTGGTGGCGATGTTTAATCCGGCAACGCCAACCAAGGTGTCCCATGTCCTGGCTTCCTCGTATACGGCCAGTGCGGGAATTCTGGCGGGCATCGCGGCTTTCAGCCTGCTGCGCGGCCGGGATCACGTCTATTTCAAAAAGGCGCTGAAACTGACGGTCGTCTCCTCCTTCGTGTTTGCCCTGGCGACGGCGGTGATTGGGGATTTCTCCGGCAAGTTTCTGGCCAAGTATCAACCGGAGAAGCTGGCGGCGGCGGAATGGCATTTTGAAACGATGGAACGGGCACCGTTGATATACGGCGGCGTACTGGATGAGGCCGGGAACGTCAAATACGCGCTGAAAATCCCGTATGCGCTTAGCATCCTTGCCGGTAACTCGCCCAATACCCGGGTCATCGGGTTAGAGGAGTTCCCTGTAGATGAGCGTCCGCCGTTGCTGATTCATTATATGTTTGATCTCAAGGTGACGATCGGGGCGCTGCTCGTCCTGATTCCGTTCCTGTATTTGCTGCGGCGCTACTTGCCCGGCGGCAAGACGAAGGTTCCGGTCTGGCTGCTGATCGGCATTTTGGCGCTGGGGCCACTGGCGATGGTCGCCATCGAGCTGGGCTGGATGTTCGCTGAGTTTGGCCGTCAACCGTGGATCATCCGGGGCTATATGAAGGTGGGGGAAGCCGCTACCACCTCGGAAAGCGTTGGCCCGATGCTGCTGATGTTCGCCGTGCTGTATCTGGTCCTGTGCCTTTCCTGCGTTTACGTATTATCCCGGATGTTCCGCAACAAGGATGTGCTCACCGAGCTGCGGCAAGCCGGGCTTGAGGGATGAGACGCACAATGAGCTATGAGCTGGTCGGCATTACGGTGTTGTGGACGTTCCTGTTTGGCTATTTAATCGTCGCTTCCGTTGACTTTGGTGCCGGATTTTTCAGCTATTACAGCGTGATAACCGGCCATGAAAACAAAGTCCACGACATTATTCAGCGGTACTTATCCCCGGTGTGGGAAGTGACCAACGTGTTTTTAATCTTTTTCGTCGTTGGTTTGGTCGGGTTCTTCCCGGATTCCGCTTATTATTACGGCACGGCGCTGCTGATTCCCGGCAGTCTGGTTACCGTGCTGCTCGCCTTGCGGGGCGCTTATTACGCTTACAATACCTATGGCGCAAGTAAAGCGAACAATAAAACGTATATGGCGGTCTACGGGGCAACGGGTCTGCTGATTCCGGCGGCCCTTTCGACGATCTTAGCTATTTCGGAGGGCGGTATCATTGGCGAGCGCGACGGGAAGGTTGTCTTGGATTGGGCAGCCTTCTTTGGCAATCCGTATACCTGGTCGGTGATCCTGCTGGCACTGGTGTCTGTGCTGTACATTTCGGCGATGTTTCTGGCGTTTTACGCGGATAAAGCGGGGGATCAGCGGGCTTTCGGAGTCCTGCGCGGGTATGCGCTGCTGTGGAGCGGGCCGACGATTCTCGCCTGTGTGTTCGCCTTTTTTCAGATCCATCGGCAAAATCCGGAGCATTTCGCACATATGTTGGAGGTAGCGTGGATGTTTATCGCCTCTTTGATTTGTTACCTGGGGGCCGTCATCTTGATGTGGAAAAAGCGGCGGCTAGGCTGGTCGTTCTTGCTGGTCATGCTGCAGTTCGCGTTTGCTTGGTACGGATATGGCCGCAGCCACCTTCCCTATATTCTCTATAAGCAGGTGAGTATCTACGAGAGCTTCACCAACGAGACGATGGCCGTCGCCTTAATCACCGCTTTCGTTGCAGGATTGTGTATTCTCATTCCTTCCTTGTTCTTGCTGATGCGGTTGTTTTTGTTTGACGCCAAATATGTAAGAGGCAATTCGCCGGGGAAAGGGTGAAGGGGATGGAGTGGTTTATGATGATGGTAGCTCCGGAGTTGGTGGTAGCCGGGGCGGTCCTGTTCTTATTTCTCTATGCCTGGAAGTATAAGGATCGGGCCGATTGACCCGGGAAATTTGGGTTTATACCAGAGAGAGCGAAAGAAATGCGGAGAGGAGTCACTGGAGCGATGCCAAGAAGAATGCGCTACAATAACCTCGATAACGTGAGCACCGACAAAACGTTAAAGCAATTTAAGCAGCTGCGGGAAGAACGGCGCAGCAAAAAGAAGGATTATTCCTTCGTGATTCCCAATAAGCCGCCGGAACTCGATTATTTGCAGGCGAACCGTGAAGAGAGCACGATTACGTGGATCGGCCATTCTACGTTCCTGATCCAATATCAAGGTCTTAATATCGTTACCGATCCCGTCTGGGCCATGCGGATGGGATTTCAACGTCGGCTTACCGAGCCGGGGATCCCCATTCATCAACTGCCGCCCATCGACGTGATCCTGATCTCTCATTCCCATTATGATCATATGCATTTTGCTTCGATCCGCCGGATTTATAGCAAGGACACCACGATCATTGTCCCTGTCGGCCTTGGGCGGAAGATGTGGCGGAAAGGGTTCTATAACGTCCATGAGATGAGCTGGTGGGAGCGCGTACGCATTGGGGAGGTCGACATCTCCTTTGTCCCCACCCAGCACTGGACGCGCCGCACGCCATTTGATACGAATACGTCGCATTGGGGCGGCTACGTCCTGGAGCCGGTGCCAAGCAAGGTGGAGAAGAAACCGCCGGTCATCTATTTTGCCGGAGACAGCGGATATTTCCGCGGGTTTGCCGAAATCGGCAGGCGCTTTCAGATCGATGTGGCGCTCCTGCCGATCGGCGCTTATGAGCCGGAATGGTTCATGACGAGCCAGCATACCACGCCGGAGGAGGCGCTGCAAGCGTTCGTTGATGTCAAGGCGAAGCTCATGATTCCGATGCATTACGGCACCTTCCGGCTGGCCGATGATACCGCGCGGGAGGCGCTTGACCGTCTGGAGAAGGAACGGATCCGCCTTGGCTTCTCTGAGGATACGATCCGGCTGCTGCATCACGGGGAAACCTTGCGATGGCCGGGGGAGTAGAAGCAGCTCTACGCTTTTACCGCAAAATGCTCCATCAGATCCCGCAAACTGAGCTTGGCGGTGCTGGGCAGCACGATGTCGGCTTTCGGGAACTGCTCCGCTGCGCCGATGGCGACGGCGAACATGCCCGCGGCTTTGATCGCGTCGACTCCGGAAACGGCGTCTTCCACGCCGATGCAGGCCGCCGGCTCCACTCCGAGTTGGGCCGCCGCGGTCAGGAAAATCTCCGGATCCGGCTTATTGTTCTTTAAGCGGGTCACGTCCACAATCACATCAAACCAGCTTGTCACGCCCAGACCGTCAAGGACGGTTTGGGCGTTTTTGCTGGCGGAAGCGATCCCGGTCTTGATCCCGGCTTCCCGCAGCTCCGTTAGAAACCCGGAGATTCCCGGCAACAGGTCGGCTGGCGTAATTTTCTCGATCAACTTGACGTAAAGGTTGTTCTTGCGCGCTGCCAGCTCATTCATCTCCGCTTCGCTGTAATGAACGGGGGTGGTCGTTTGGCTGAGCAGCAGCTTTAAAGAATCGAGGCGGGATACGCCCTTCAGATTTTCATTAAACTCGCGTGTAAAGGGAATGTTCAATTCTTCGGCAATGGCTTTCCACGCTTGGTAATGATATTCGGCGGTGTCCGTAATGACCCCGTCCAAATCAAAGATCACTGCTTGTAAAGATTTCGTTTGGTTGTTATCCATCCTAACCGCTCCTTCTCAATGTAGTTCAAGGTTTGCCAGAGGACGCGAAACAGCGCGATCCGGCTGCAATGTCACGGTTTCTCCGTACAATTGAATGTCGATGGCGTCGCCTTCGGTCAGCTCCAGGGTGACGTCTCCTTTCTCGATACGCACGGAAATCAGACGGCCGCGGAACGTCAGGCGGAAGGCGTATTGCTCCCAATCCCGCGGGATCGCTGGGGCAAGAGACAGGCCGCTTTCTTTCAGCCGCATGCCGGCGAAGCCGTACACGATCGACATCCAAGTGCCGCCCATGTTTGCCAAATGCAGACCATCTTTCGTATTGCCATGCGTGTTGTCCAGATCCAGCCGCGCCGTTTCGATGAAATACTCGTACGCTTTGTCCAGATTGCCGATCTTGGCCGCCATAATGCTGAAGATACAAGAGGACAAGGAGGAGTCATGGGTCGTGATCCGTTCGTAATAATCGTAGGAACGGCGGATCGTCTCCAGGGACTGCTCGTCCTCCAGCAGGAAATGGGCCAGCACGGTGTCCGCCTGTTTGCACACCTGGTACCGGTAAAGGGTCAGCGGATGGTAGTGCAGCAACAGCGGATAGTTTTCTTTTGGCGTATTGGCAAAATCCCAAACGGCCTTGCGCAGGAACGTATCATCCTGCGGGTTGATGCCCAGAGCTTCATCATATGGCAGGAACATCGCTGCAGCTGCCGCTTCCCAAGCGGCGATTTCGTCGTCCGTAACGCCAAGCTTCGCGCATAGCGCCTGGTAGCCTGCGGCATCGTAGTCTTTCAGGATCACGCAGCTTTTGGCCGCCCATTTCAAATTATGCTTGGCCATAGCGTTGGTATAGTAGTTGTTGTTCACGCAGCAGGTATATTCGTCCGGCCCGGTGACTTCATCAATGTGGAATGCACCGTTGTAATAATGCCCGATTTCAGCCCATAACCGCGCCGTTTCGATCAGCACTTCCGCGCCGTAGTTCAGCAGGAAATCCCGATCCTGCGCAGCAAGGTAGTATTGGACATAGCTGTAGGCGATGTCCGCGCTGATATGATATTGCGCTGTGCCTGACGGGAAGAACGAGGAGCATTCGGTCCCTGAAATGGTGCGCCAAGGGAACAACGCGCCTTTGTGGTGCCCCATCTCCCGCGCTCTCGCTCTGGCATCGTCCAGAATGGAGTAACGGTACAAGAGCAGCTGGCGGGCCAGCTCCGGCTGGGTCATCAAAAAGACCGGGAACATATAAATTTCCGTATCCCAGAAGTAATGGCCTTCGTACCCTTCGCCGCTTAAGCCTTTGGCGGCGATGTTGCTGTACTTGTCCCGGCCGGCGGATTGCAGCAGCTGGAACAGGTTGAAGCGGATGCCTTCCTGCAGCTTCTCATCGTTCTGAATGATGACGTCGGCCGATTTCCAATAATCGTTCAGATACCCCGTCTGCTCTGCGAGCAAATCGCCAAAGGACAAGCCGGACAAGCGCTCGTGCAGATCAAACGCCCGCTCCTGGAATCCTTCGCCATGGCGGAGAGTGTCCGTATATACGTTGAATTTTGTAAATTCAACAGGGCCGTTCAGAGCGAAGGTTGCCGTATAAACTATTTCTCCGTCCTTTGTATCCAGCGCGATCTCTGCATCGGCAGTTAACTGATGGCGGGTGACGCAAGCGGCTTTCATTTTGGAAACCATCGTTTCGTCCACGACGTAGCCGTATTCGCCTCGCGTTCCAGTTTCCACCACGGTCATCCGTTCCGCATGGCCCGCTCCAACCCGCGGATCATTGGGATTGGTGTAGTTTTTGACATTACCGTTTAGCGTAGAGACGATTTTGACCGGGCCGCTAAAGTTGATCGGCTCCAGCTTGATATGAATGGCAAACAATTCACGGTGCGTAAAGGAGACGAGACGGCGGAAGGTCAGACGCACTTCTTTGCCGGTTGGAGACGTCCAATGCACTCTTCGCTCCGAAAATCCCTGATCCATATGCAACGTCCGCTGAAATTCCGTAATCTTGCCTTGATCCAGACGGAAAGGCTCATCCTCCTCGCCGAAATAGATCAGCACCGTTTGAGCATCGATGTTGTTCACCAGCTTCTGTTGCGTTTCGGGAAAAGCAAACAGCTTCTCGCCATAAGGAATTTCGATCACATCGTGAAATGCGTTCAAGTAAGTGCCGCGGATGCTGGTCATTTGCTTACCGTAGCCTTCTTCAAAGTTGCCCCGCACGCCCAAATACCCGTTGCCGAGCGCAAAGATACTTTCCATATTCAACAGCTCTGGCTGTGAAACGTCCGAATTCGTTAATTTCCAAGTCATGGTTGTTAGATCCCTCCTGGTCGTTATGATTGAATTTTAGAACCTAAAGCGGTAATGTAATACTAAATTCTTTAGATAATTGTCAAAATTTTTAGGTGGGATATGATGAATCTTCAACAGGGTCATACGTATTATCGGTCATCGAAAATGCAGGCACTCCAGGATCGTTTTGTCCATCCTCCGGTAGACTACGAACAGGAGCTGCTGGAAGCGGTCCGGATGGGGGACGAAGCAACAGCACTTCAGGTGATGCGAAAAATCAACGAGCTTGAAGCTGCGGTGTTGGCAACCTATCCGCTGCGCTCCAAAAAAAACGCCCTCATCGCCTCCTGCACTTTGTTTACAAGGGCGATTATCCAGGGCGGGGTCGATCCGGAGATTGCTTTTCACTTAAGTGATACTCTAATATTGGAGATCGAAAGGCTTAACGATCTCGAAGCGCTGGCCCAATTCGAATACGAGATGCTGGTGCAGTTCGTGATGACGATTCAGCGGGAAAGGGAGGAGCTGCCGTACTCCCATCTGGTGAAGCTGGCCATCCATTATATCCGGCAGCATATTTTTGACGATTTGACCTTGCCGCTCATTGCGGGTCACCTTGGCGTTCATCCGAGTTATTTGTCCGATCGTTTTCGCCGGGAAACCGGATTGCCGCTGATGAAATACATTAACAGCCGCAAGATTGAAGAGTCGAAACACATGCTTATCTATACGAACCGTTCCATTTCCGAAATCGCATTTCATTTTAAATTTTGCAGTCAGAGTTACTACACCCGGTTGTTTAAGGAATTTGTCGGCATGACGCCAAAGCAATTTCGGACAAGCGGAGCGGGGCGATCTATTCTGGAGAGGTAATGATGATGATATTCACCCGGCAGAAACTGTCACAACTGAGCTTGGAGAAGAAGCTGATCGCTGCCTTTTCCGTCTTTATTCTCATTCCGCTTATCTTGATCGGCGGGATCGTGTCATGGATTTATGTCGACAAGAACCGAAACGTGATGCTGGATGCGGCGGTGGAGAACAACAAGCAAATCGTGACCAATATTGATACGTCCCTGCAGCCGTTACAAAGGTTGTCCATGTTTCCCATCCAGGAGCAAAGCGTGTACCAAATCATGAAGAAGGACTATACCCAGGTCCCTTATCCGCTGCTGGAACGCGGTCGGGACTTCGATAAGGTTAACGGATTGATTCAAAGCGGGATCATGCTATATTCTGATTTGGTGGATTCGGTCGTTATTTTTCATGAGCATGATCAGTCGATTATCGGCCGCAGCAACCGCGAGTATATCAACTATCAATATTTCAAAACCACTTATTTACAGGAGGCGTTTATCCGCAAAATACGAGAAGGGAACGGGCAGTTTGTCACGACGGGTATTCATTACGACGAGCTGTTATCGCCGCACCGCCTTCCGGTCGTATCCGCGGGCCGGGCCATTATGGATCCGTATACCAAGGAACGGCTCGGATTTATTGTCTTCAACATCTCGACGGACAAGCTGAAGACGTTGTGGAGTAATACAGCGTTCGCGGAAAAATCCAACTTCTATTTGCTGGATGAAGATCGGATGATTATTCAAAGCTCAAACAGCGGAGAGATCGGCAAGGCGGCCTCCGCCGTGTTTGGGAGCGGCTTTCAGGAGGAGCCGTCCGGCCGGACCGGTACGACCCGAATGTGGATCAACCAAAAGCTGTATATGATCTCTTCTCCGTCTCAGGTGGCCGAGTGGCATGCGGTGACCCTGATTGCGAAGGACGACCTGTACTCCATTGTGTACCAGTTGGTGGCCATCATGGCCGGTACGCTCCTCCTGCTGCTGGTCTTGTCGATCCTGATCTCCCTGCGCATTGCCACGCGAATTATGAAGCCTTTGGCCGTATTGAACCGCAAAATGAAGCTGGTCGCCCAGGGCCAGCTCGATGTCAGGTTCGATACGCGGCAAAGCGATGAGGTTGGGGTGATCAGCAGTACGATCGATCAGATGCTGCAGGAAATTCGCAGTCTGATTGCGCGGATTTACGAGAAAGAGGAAGAGAAGCGCAAGCTGGAGATGGACGCGCTGCAATCGCAAATCCGCCCGCATTTTATATACAATACCTTAAATGTGATCAAGTGGATGGCCAAAGTGCAAGGCGCTTCTGGAATTGAAGAGGCGCTGCAAGCTTTCGCTTCTGTAATGAAGTTCAGCATGAAGACGGATGAGAACTTTGTTCCCATCGCTGAGGAAGTCGTATTTGTCCAGAGCTATGCCAAAATTCTGGATTTCCGGTACTTCAACAAGTTTGAGGTGACGTATTCGATTGACCCGGGCGTCACCGAATACAAAACGTTGAAATTCCTGATCCAGCCGCTGGTGGAAAATGCGATTTTCCATGGCTTTGAGGGAATTGATTATAAAGGGAAGCTGGACATTTCCATTTATGAACGGCAAGGCGACCTGTACGTGGAAGTGGCGGACAACGGCCGCGGGTTCCCGGAAGATGGCGGGTTACATGCCAAGCCAGGGTATAAGGAAATCTCCAGAGATGGATTCAACTCGATTGGCATTCAGAATATTCGAAGCCGGATACGTCTGCATTTTGGACCGGGATACGGCTTATGGCTTGCCCCCGGAAGGCAGGGGGGAACTGTGGCGCTGATTCGGGTTCCAGTCATTTCGAATGAAACGGCAGGGGGAGGGGACAGCAAATGAAAATATTGATTGTAGACGACGAGCCGCTGGTGCGAATCGGCATTAAATCGGCGATCGATTGGCAAGCCGAAGGCGTGGAGATCATCGGCGAGGCTGGAGACGGAGCTGAGGCGTTGCGGTTGATCGCCAGCGAGCAGCCGGATGTCGTGCTGCTGGACATCAAAATGCCGAAAATGGACGGGCTTGAAGTGCTGCGCCGGATCAAAGAGCAGGAGCTGCCCGTCAAGGTGGTGGTCCTGAGCAGCTTTGACGACTTCGGGTTTGTGAAGGAGGCGATGAAGCTGGGGGCGCTCGATTATTTTCATAAGCCGGACATCAATGACCGGGAGCTGATTGGCATGCTGCAGAACATCCGCGAGCAACTCGGGACCGCCCCTATTCCTTCACAACCCCCAAGGGCAACAAATCACAAGGAGCAGCTGCTCAGCGGCCTGCTGTACGGCACCGGTATCCAGCATGAGCTCTCGGAAACACGGTTAAAAGAAGGCAACATCTACGTTGTGTTGTTCAAAATTAAAAACTATGACAAGGTGCTGCAAAGATACAGCGAATCGTCGCAGTCCGTACTCGGGAATACCGTGCAAAATATGGTGAACGAAATGGTTTCGGCGGAGCGGGAGATCGAGTTCGTGCCATTAAACGAGCGGCTGTCCGCCCTCCTGATCAGCAACAGCGAACTGAAGAGTCTGCTCGCTTCGCTGACGCGCGTCAACGACATCGTGCAACGGATCAGTTCCACGCTCAAGCGTTTCGTGAATATTGATATTGTGCTGGGCATCAGCGATTGGGTGGACCGATTCGAGCAAGTGCCCACGGCGTACAAACAAGCGCTGCAGGCGTTGTCGCACCATTTTTACCATCCGGAATCCTCGATTTTCTATTACAGCCACCAGAAGGAGCGAAGCGAGGTGGCCTTGGAGCAAGCGGAGGTTTATGTGAAGCAAATGAAGTCAGCCTTGGCCGAGCATGCGCACGAGAAGTTCATGGATGGGCTGTCGCGCTGGGAGAATCTGATCCGGACGGAGGAGTGTCTGGACGAGGCAGAGGTGCAAAAAGTGTACGAAGGCTTGTTATTTATGATGGACCGAAACGGGAGCAAGGCCAAAACAGAGGCGGAGGAAGAACTCACCGCCCGCGGGGCTTTTGAAGATTTCGAGCAAATGTCCAGCGCATACCGGACTGTTTTTGAACAGCGGCTTGGCGGAGGGGCCAACGCTTTCAAAGGGTACAGCCAGTTGATCCGCAATATTTTGGAGTACATCGAGCATCATTATCAAGACAGCCTCTCCCTGAAGCTGTTTGCCGACCTGTTCCAAGTCAGCCCGAATTATGTCAGCCGCCTGTTTAAAGAGGAAGTAGGGCAAGGCTTGTTTGATTATATTAATGAGCTGCGCATCAATAAAGCCAAAGAGCTGTTAAAAGATTACCGCTATAAAATTTACGAGGTCGCCGAGAAAGTCGGGTTTAGCAATCAGGCGCATTTTGCAATCGTATTCAACAAGTATACGGGAGTCTCTCCGAAGCAATATCGCAATGAAGAAGGATAAAAAAGAAGCATAAATCAGATAAAAAAGTGTGATTATATTAAAAACTTATACCGCCGCCTGCAACGATCAACTAAAAATCGAGGCGAAAATCTAAAATTAATCAATATTTGATTAATTTTTTTTGTGTTTAGGGGTGTTTATGCTTAAGGAGCAAGAAAGACAGAAGTGATCAAAAGGGAGGCAACAACAATGAAAGCCAGAAAAAGAACACTTTCAGCTCTGCTGATTTTGTGCCTTGCCGCTGTCGTAGGCTTGACCGCTTGCGGAAGCAGCAAAACCGCTGACAATACAGGGGGAAGCGAGACGAAACCGGGACAAAAAGTCACCGTCAACTTCGGGTTCTGGGGAACCGCCCAAGACTTGGCGATCTATCAAGCCGCAGCTGATAAGATCAACACGGTTTACCCGGATATTGAGTTGAAGATCAAGCAGTACCCAAGCAGTGAGCAGTTTTGGAATACGTTGCCGGGGGAAATCGCCGCGGGCGTCGCACCGGACTTTATCAAGATGTCCAACGAAGGCGCGTATGAATACATCAATAAAAATCTGTTTACGCCCATCGATGATCTGATCCAAAGTACGGGCATCGATATGAGCCGCTTCCCGGAATCTTCGAAGAACATCTGGAAGGTTGACGGCAAAATGTACGGCATCCCGAATACGGACATGCCTGCGATGTTCCTGATCAATGAGAAGATGTGGAAAGGCGCCGGGCTTGGGGACTATCCTACGACCTGGGATGAAGTGATTCAAGCAGCCAAAGTGCTGAATAAAGGCGACGTGAAAGGCATCATTGTGAACCTGGACGCCTTCCATATCACCAACTATGTGAAAAGCTTCGGCGGCGGCTGGGGCTACGGCAAAACGATCAATTCTCCAGAGAACGTCAAAGCGCTGGAACTGATCGTCGATATGTACAAAGAAGGCATTGCGGTAACACCGAAATCGTTAGGCTTTGGTTGGGACGGCGAAGTATTCAGCAACGAGAAAGGTGCGATGAGTACTGGCGGTTACTGGTACAAAGGTTACCTGAAGGACGCAAATCCGGATCTGAAATATGTGGCTTTGCCGATTCCTAAAGGGACGACCAACGGCAGCACGATGAGCTCCGACGCTTATATTGTGCTGAAGGACGCCAAAAACAAAGAAGCAGCGTTGAAAGCGGCTTACTACATGACGAACGACGAAACGCAAAAGGCCTTTATGGATCTGGGCTTTAACCCGGCATTAACTTCGCTGTCCGGCCAATACTTCGAGAAAAATCCGGAGTTCAGCGCATTGAAGCCAGCGCTGGAATACAGCACGGACTTCGAATATCCAACGGATACGAAACGCTTTACCGATGCGCTTGTGCAAGAGCTGGAAGGCCTGATTCTCGGCGGATCCGGCAAGACGGCGCAGCAAATTCTTGACGATATCCAAAGTCAGTTTAACTAAGTTCCATTTGCTCCTTGATAAGCAGCCGCTCTCTCCTGATCAGGCAAGTTTCAGAGAGAGCGGTACCTTTTTTACTTTATCCGCAAGAAAGCAGAAACGAGGTGTTACCCGTGAAAAACAATAAAAATCGGCAATCCGTGTTTCGTTCCATCGCCGATTCGGATCTGACATTAGGCTGGTTGTTTACCCTGCCTTTTTTGCTTTTATGGGCCTGGTGGTTTTTATATCCTTTCATTCAGTCTTTTGTCAGAAGCTTTCAGGATGCCAACTTTGCCTCGCTGGATCAAGCCAAGTTTATCGGGTTAAGCAATTATATTGAAATTCTTCATGACCGGGAGTTCTTCCGTGCCCTGCTCCATTCCCTGGAGATCGTGGTGGTTTCGATCCCGTTGCAAACGATACTGGGCTTGTTTCTCGCATTGCTCGTTAACCAGAAGCTCAAGGGCAAGGGCATCTTCCGGACGGTCTTTTTCTTACCCTACATCACTTCGCAAATTGCGATTACCACCGTCTTTATGATGCTGTTTAAGCAAGGGACGTTCCTGACGAATTTCTTCGGCACGCTGGGATTCGGCAATGTTACCTGGTACGCCGATACGAAGTACGCGCTGCTGTTTGTATGCATTCTGTTTATCTTCCAGCAAGCCGGGTTTACGATGATCGTCTATTTGTCCGGCCTGCAGGAAATTCCCAAAGACTTGTACGAAGCAAGCGAGATCGACGGCGCCTCGAAGTGGAATAAATTCCGCTATATTACGGTGCCTTCGTTGAAGGCGGTCACGTTCTTTATCGTCTCCGTGTCTACGATCGCCGGATTTCAAATCTATGACCAAATCGCCGCCATTTCTAGGTACGGGGCGCTGGGAACTCCGGCTGGAGCAACTAGTACGGTCGTCACCTACTTCTACCAACACGGGATCCGTTACATGAACATCGGGTACGGAAGTGCGGCCGTTGTCCTGTTCTTTATCATCATTATGCTGATTACGTACCTGCAAAAAAAATTCCTGGACGTGAAGGAGTGAGAACATGAAAAGCCGTACGCGCATAGGTCGGCCGTTTCTTTACCTCGGCATGATCGTTCTGGGGCTTCTGTTTGCCATCCCTTTTATTTATACGTTGTATTCCTCCGTATTGCCGATGCGTTTCGTGAATACACTCACTTCGCCGGCAAACTGGACGCTGGATAACTTCAAACTGTTTTTTACGAATGAAGCTTACAATGTACCGCGCTGGTTTCTGAACACGATCATCATGACCGGTGTGGTGGTGCTTGGGAACATGGTCATTAACCCGATGGCAGGCTTTGCACTGGCCAAGCTGAATTTCCGGGGGAAATCGGTCATTTATTGGATCGTGGTCGCGACGATGATGGTGCCTTACCATATGATCTTGATCCCGGTCTATGTCAACATGGCTCAGTTGGGCTGGCTCAACACGTTTTGGGCTTTGACCATCCCGTTCCTGTATCAGGGACTGTATATTTTTATGCTCCGTCAGTTCTTTATTTCGGTGCCGAACGAATTTTTGGAGGCGGCCCGGATTGACGGTCTGACGAAGATGGGCGCCTTCTGGAAGATTGTTTATCCGCTTGCCCGTTCGTCGCTGATTACGATGGCGATTTTGGCATTTGCCGGAACCTGGAACAGTTATCTGATTCCGAGTACTTTGACGAATAAGCCGGATATGTACGTGCTTGTCGTAGGTCTGAACAGTGTGAAGGACCAATTCTTCGAAAATACGTCGCTGATTATGGCCGGCGTCGTATTGTCGACGCTGCCGATTATCCTCTTCTTCTTCCTGTTCCAGCGGCAGTACATCGAGGGCATCTCAAACGCCGGCATTAAAGGTTGATATCACAACTTAAGGAGGCTAACGATGGATTACCGCGTAATCAAAGAAGGGGAGCTGTTTATGCTCTCTGGGCTGAACGGCGACATTGGCCGGCACAATGAGCAGGGATTTGGATTATACGCGCAGGATACGCGCTTCTTAAGCCGCTTTGAGCTGGAGGTGGACGGCGGGAAGCCCGTGCTTCTGTCTTCCGCAGGCGACAAAAGTTATGTAGCCAGCTTCCGGCTTATCAAGGAAGCCAAGGATGACGGAGCGATTGAAGTTACACGCGACCGCTTCATCTATAATGGCAGACTTTATGAACGCATTGCCTTGACGAATTATTTTCCACGGGAGATCGCCTTTGATGTATCCGTTTCGTTCGATGCGGACTTTCAAGACATGTTCCTGGTTCGCAAATACCGCACGGGGGAAGTTGGCAAGGTGGAAGGAGTTGTCGTCGGGGATCAGAATATGACGTTCCGGTATCTTGGAGCAGATCAGGAAACAAGACAAACGAGGATCGCCTGGGACGCTAAAGGCGGACGGGCGGATGACGGCGGGACGGTTACGTTCCCATTGTCCTTGAAGATCCAAGAGACATGGCAAGTTACGTTTCAAGTTGTCCCGATGGCGGACAAGCTGCTTCCAGCGGACACGCCGCTTAGTTTTGATGAAGGGCTGCAGCGGCTGGAGCAGTCGTACGAAGCTTGGTATGCGGACAACACCCGTATCGCTTCCGACTCCCCGGTATTTAACGAATTGTACCGGCGCGGGGTACAGGACTTGCGTATGTTGACGACGGATATCGGCTACGGTGAGACGACGGTTGCGGGACTGCCTTGGTTTGCTGTTCCGTTTGGCCGGGACAGCTTGATCACCTCGCTCTTCATGCTCCCGATTAACCCTCGGCACGCCGTGGGAACGTTAAGAACGTTAGCGGCCTATCAGGGGGAGCAGGTCGACCCGTGGCGAGACGAACAGCCGGGCAAAATCATGCACGAGATCCGCTTCGGCGAGCTGGTGACCACGAAACAATCGCCGTTCTCCCCGTACTACGGCACGATCGATTCAACACCGTTGTTCCTTGTTTTGATCGGCGAATACTACCGTTGGACCGGCGACCTCGCTTTGGTGGAGGAGTTGCGGCCGAACATAATGCGCGCATTGGCTTATATCGATGCGTCCATGCAGTCGGGCTCAGGGTTTATGGCTTATAAGCAGGAAGCGGACAAAGGCTTCCCGAACCAGGGCTGGAAGGATTCCGCCAATTCGATTATGCACGAACACGGAGCTTACGCGGATTCGCCAATTGCGCTGGCTGAGGTGCAAGGGTACGTCTACCAGGCGAAGCATTCGCTGGCGCCGCTGTTCGAGCTGATGGGTGAGCCGGAGACGGCCCGCCGGCTGGAGGCGGAAGCGGAAGAACTGAAAGCGCGGTTCGAGTCGGCTTTCTGGATGGAGGACGAGCAATGCTACGCGATCGCCTTGGACAAAGATTTGCGCCAAGTCCGCAGCGTCAGTTCGAATCCGGGGCATCTGCTGATGAGCGGAATGCCCGAGGCTTCTCGCGCCAAGGCGCAGGCCGGGCGGATGATGAAGCCGGATATGTTTAACGGGTACGGCATTCGGACGATGAGTACGGAATCTACGGGCTATTACCCGATGAGTTATCATAACGGCAGCGTATGGCCGCATGACAACGCCATGATCTTGCTTGGCCTTGGCAAGCTCGGCTTCAAGCAGGAGGCGGAGCAAGTTATCTCGGGATTGCTGAACGCTTCGGTGCATTTCGAGTACCAGCGCTTGCCGGAG
Source organism: Paenibacillus sp. p3-SID1389 (assembly GCF_025151705.1). Classification (NCBI taxonomy): domain Bacteria; kingdom Bacillati; phylum Bacillota; class Bacilli; order Caryophanales; family Paenibacillaceae; genus Paenibacillus; species Paenibacillus sp. p3-SID1389. Next base: position 26,775 of record NZ_JALXVO010000040.1, read on the forward strand.
CTGTTCTGCGGTCATGACGCGGGTCTGGGCCATCCGGTTCCGTATCCGACGACCTGCTCGCCGCAAGCTTGGGCGGCCGGCACATCGATCGTCTTCCTGCAGGCGATGCTGGGGCTGTACCCCGATGCGCTCCGCCGGGAAATCGCATTGTCGCCGTTCCTTGTGCAAGGCATGAACCAGCTGGAGGCAACGCATATCGCGATCGGCGGCGGGCACTTGTCGGTTCGCGTTACGCGGAACGCGGACGGCAGCACCTTCTCCGTCGAGATTCTGGAGAACACCACAGGTTATACCGTGGTTGAATAAGCTCTCCTACCTCTGACCTTCCTTTGGGAAGGTTGGAGGTATTTTTTTGCCCAAAGCCTGCAATATCCTGACAATGCTCAACTTAAGGGCTAATGTATGCTATAATATTGAGCCAGTAGTTCGATAATGAAAAAAGGATGGTAATGCCTAACATGATCAGTACTAACGGTGTGACGCTCCGGTATGGAAAACGGACACTTTTCGAAGATGTAAATATAAAATTCACCCCCGGCAACTGCTACGGTTTGATCGGGGCCAACGGGGCGGGCAAGTCGACGTTCCTGAAAATTCTCTCCGGCGAGATCGAGCCCAACCAAGGCGAAGTGTTTATGACGCCGGGCGAACGTTTAGCGGTCCTCAAGCAGAACCACTATGAATACGACGAGTACCCCGTGCTGGAAACGGTGATCATGGGTCACGGCCGGTTGTATTCGATTATGAAAGAGAAGGATGCGCTGTACGCCAAACCCGATTTCTCCGAAGAGGACGGCCTGCGTGCAGGCGAACTGGAGGGCGAATTCGCTGAGTTGAACGGCTGGGAAGCCGAGTCGGATGCAGCGGCGCTGCTGATTGGCCTTGGCATTCCACGCGAGCTGCACGATAAGAAGATGGCCGAGCTGAGCGGCAACGAGAAGGTGCGCGTGCTGTTGGCGCAAGCGTTGTTTGGTCGCCCGAATAACCTGCTCCTGGACGAACCAACGAACCACTTGGACCTCGAATCGATCCAGTGGCTGGAGAACTTCCTGATGGACTACGAAGGCACCGTTATCGTCGTATCCCATGACCGTCACTTCCTGAATAAGGTATGTACGCATATCGCGGATATCGACTTCGGTAAAATCCAGTTGTACGTCGGCAACTACGACTTCTGGTACGAATCCAGCCAGTTGGCGCTGCAAATGCAGCGGGACGCCAACAAGAAGAAGGAAGAGAAGATCAAGGAGCTGCAAGCCTTTATTCAACGTTTCTCGGCGAACGCTTCGAAATCGAAGCAAGCGACCTCGCGGAAGAAGCAGCTCGAGAAAATTACGCTGGAGGACATCCGTCCGTCCAACCGGAAATATCCGTTCCTGCACTTCAAGGCAGAGCGTGAAGCGGGCAAGCAGCTGCTGACCGTGGACGGGCTGACCAAAACGATCGAAGGCGAAAAGGTCTTGGATAACGTCAGCTTCGTCGTAAACAAAGGCGACAAAATCGCCTTCGTCGGACCCAACAGCGTGCCGAAAACAACGTTGTTCCAAATCGTCATGGGCGAGTTGGAAGCCGACAGCGGGGAATACAGCTGGGGGATTACAACTTCGCAGGCGTATTTTCCGAAGGACAACTCCCGTTATTTCGATGGGGTGGACCTGAATCTGGTGGAATGGCTGCGCCAATATTCGCCGAAGGATCAGGACGAAACGTTCCTGCGCGGCTTCCTTGGACGGATGCTATTCTCCGGCGAAGAAGCGCTGAAGAAAGCGAGCGTATTGTCCGGGGGCGAGAAGGTTCGCTGCATGCTGGCCAAAATGATGCTGAACGGCGCAAACGTGCTGTTGTTTGACGAGCCGACCAACCACCTCGATCTTGAATCGATTACGGCGCTCAACAACGGGTTGATCGACTTTGATGGCACGATCCTCTTCACGTCGCATGACCATCAGTTCATCCAAACGATCGCCAACCGCATCATTGAAATTACGCCAAACGGCATCATTGATCGCGTTATGACATACGACGAATATCTGGAGAGCGAAGAGATTCAAAACTTACGGAAATCGATGTATCCGGAAGAAGTAAAATAAATAACCCAAAAGCCGCACGGGCAGTTCTTCGGAACTGCTGCGTGCGGCTTTTTGCGCTGATTCTTACGAGCCGCCCGTCCGGCGGCGCTGGTTGTTCGGTTTCTTATTATTTTGGCTCTTCAGTGTTTTGGTTTGAAAACTGTCTTTCAATCCCGGTTTGTTGCCGTTTTGCTGCTGCTGCTTTTTCTGTTGCAGTTTTTGGCGCATCGCTTCGGCCAAATCGATTTTACGTGGTTCTTCATTTTCCGTCACGCTGATCATCTCCTTGACATTGGAAAGGGGGTGTCCCTATTTTATACGTTTTTAAATGCGCGTACAACGGGAATAATGATGAAGGCTGCTTTTCCCGGGGGCAACACTGTTTCTCTAGACTTACACGGGGTTGATTTGCTACGATGATTAAACGCTTCTGATGTTTTAGAAATGAGAGTTTGAAGAAGTAGGTTATTGGCTTCGGGGAGAAGTCTGGAGGTGCGGGGCTTGGATATTTACGACGATATACGCAAAGGGGAACGCGGGGCTTGGGTAAGCATTGCCGCTTATTTACTTCTGTCCGCTTTTAAATTGATCAGCGGGTTTGTGTTTGATTCAAGCGCGCTGCTTGCCGACGGGTTTAACAACCTTACGGATATCGTGGCCTCGGTGGCGGTGCTGATTGGACTTAAAATCTCACAGAAGCCGCCGGACTCCGACCATGCTTACGGCCATTTCCGTGCGGAGACGATCGCTGCATTAGTCGCTTCTTTTATTATGGCGATGGTTGGTATCCAAGTCATCATAGGTGCGGTCCGGTCATTGATCGAAGGTGTGCATAGCGAGCCAGACATTCTGTCGGCTCTGATCGCTATCGTGTGTGCTCTGGCGATGGGCGGAGTCTATGCTTACAACCGCAGGCTGGCGAAGCAGATTAACAATCAGGCGCTCATGGCGGCGGCCAAGGATAATTTGTCGGATGCGCTGGTGAGTGTGGGCGCAGCAGTTGGGATTATCGGGGCTCAATTCGGGCTGCCTTGGCTGGACGTAGTTGCTGCGATTGCGGTAGGTTTGCTTATTTGTAAAACCGCTTGGGATATTTTCCGCCAATCGACGCATAATCTGACCGATGGATTTGATGAAAAGGAACTGGGCGACCTGCGCAGCACTATTGCCCGAACTCAAGGCGTGGAAGGAATTAAAGACTTAAAGGCCCGGGTTCACGGGAATCACGTGCTGGTCGATGTCGTCATTGAGGTAGATCCGCAATTGACGGTGATCGAAAGTCATAAGATCAGTGACCGGGTTGAGGAACGGATGAGAAAGAAGCAAAACGTCATGCATGTTCACGTTCATGTTGAGCCTAAAGAAAGATAGGACTCGATTTTGGACGGGAAGTCATAAGGATGATTGAAGAATTAGGATGAAGGCGAAATCAAGCCCGAATGGACAGGCCTAAGGTAACATTTACCAAGCCTGCCGTTCGGGCTTTTTTGGCGAAAAAGCGGGCATTTGTCCCTAAAAAATAGGCCGATTGGTTAAATTGGAATTAATATGTAATTTATGCGGTTACATGCGAAATCGGGTACTTTCGTTGCAGAAATCCGGTGCTATTGCACGGGAAGGGCTGCTATAGGTTACATTCGTCCAGTTTTTATAGGTCGATTGCCTCTAATTCCGATAGGTAAAATCTAGGGCCATTGTCTTTGAAAACGCTTTTCTATAAAGTGATCTTCGACCGATTTAGACTAATTTCGACAATCGCTATAATGGGTGCAAGACCAAAGAAAGGAGGATTGGAACGCAGGCTAACAACTAGATTTATTACATTAGGAGGCAGGATAACACCCATGAAACGAAGCGTAGCGATCACATTATTGAGTGCCATTCTTCTCTCTACTTATACAGCTGTTCCTCATCAGGCATCAGCCGCAACCACAACCGCAACCTCACAATCGATCACCAAAGGCCATATTGTCGGCGGAGTCAATTTCCGTGACCAACCTTCCCTTTCGGGTAAAGTGATTGGTTTTCTCAAAAAGGGCTCCGAAGTCACCGTATTGGATCAAAGCAATAAATATTTCTATCTAGTGAAAACCGAAGATGGGAGCATCGGTTACGTCAGTTCGAACGAAAAGTACATTCAACTGGAAACCGTGAACACCGCTCCTTCCCAACCTTTGCTTAATTTGCCGGCAACGGTGACGTACGGCGTCAACCTGCGCGATCAACCGTCCACCTCGGGCAACGTCATCACGATGCTTCGCAAAGGTACCACATTAACGATTCTCGAGCAAAGCAATGAGCATTTCTATAAAGTACAGACGAACGACGGGACGATTGGTTACGTTAGTACGATAGATAAATATTTGGAAATTGGCGGACAATCCAGCACGCCGCAGCCAACACCAACTCCCGCTCCTTCCAGTGGGATTAGCCAGCAAATCGAGCAGGTGATTCAGGCCGGTATGAAATACCTCGGCACTCCGTACGAGTACGGCTCCAGCCGCAGCAATACGAATACGTTTGATTGCTCTGATTTCGTAAGACAAGCCTATAAGGATGCCTTGGGCATTACGCTTCCTGCGGATTCCCGCAAGCAAGGGGATTACATAAAGAGCAATGGAACGGCCGTATATCGCATCGATCAATTGAAGCGCGGCGATCTGGTCTTCTTCATGAGCTATAAAGGCTCTTCGGCCAAGTCCTACCAGGGAATCGACAAGCAAAGCCAGCGGATTACCCACGTCGCGATCTATCTTGGCAACGGCCAGCTCCTGCACACGTATTCCAATGAATCCGGCGGGGTTATCGTCGACAAGCTCGACGGCTCCTGGGTTTACCGCTTTATGTTTGGCGGCAGCGTCCTGAAATAAATCTAATCATGCCGTTTGGCCCCGTTCTTGGGATGGAGGAGGCCAAGCGGCTTTTTCGATTTAAGGTCGATAGAATTACGGTTCTTCGCACACTTCCGCCCATTTTCGTGTATAGTTAAGGAAAGACGGGTGAACGCCCAAGGACGGAAAGCGAGGAACAAGGTATGATTTGGGAGATCAGCGTGGCGGTGGCTGCGGCGGCTTTTGTGGTGCTTGTCGTTTATTTGGTCAAAACGCTGAAAGCGGCGGAACATTCGCTGAAGACAACCACCGAAACATTGAAGGACGTACAAAAAACGATCGATGAGTTGGGCAGCGACGTCCGGCAGGTCGTCCGGCAAGCGAATGAACTGACCAGCGACATCCAGCACAAAATGAAGCAGATCGACCCGCTGATGGAATCGGTTAAACATGCGGGTGAAGTGTTAAGTGAAGTTACGCTGGCGACAAAGCAGGTTTCGGCAGCCCTTGCCAGCCGTATCGCCAGCCGTCCTCTGTCGGTCAAGCGAAAGGCTCCGGCATCTCCGGCTCCGGCAACCTCTGTACCTTCGGCCCAGCCGCTGCAAGCTGAAGGGGAGCAGCCGGTGCAGGAAGCGAACCGCAAACCGGCGAACTGGGTCAAATGGGTGGATGTCGCCGCCGATGTCTGGCAGAAATATCGGAGTTAAGCGGACGTTAACGGCAATTCAATCTGCCGTTTCAACTGGAGTTAGACTGGGTAATGTACTATGTTACTCAAGCCTTGCCCGCATTGTGAGTCGAGAAGGAACGGGAAAGCGCCCCGTTCCTTTTTTTATCACCGTGATCTGTATATCACTTCTATGCTTACTCAAGCTCATTTTAAGGAGATTATCATGCGAATCTTGATCGTTGACGACAATCCGACAAATACCATGATCATTCGTGAGATTTTAAAGAAGGAAAACTACCGCAACACAGTCACCGTAACTTCGGCCCGGGACATGTTCGAGCGGCTCGGCGTCAAAAATTTGGATGCGGTTGAAGAAAGCGGGCCATCCGATGTGGATTTGATCCTGCTGGATATGATGATGCCGGAGATGGACGGGATTCAGGCTTGTCGGATTTTGCAGCGCTCCGAGCATCTGAAGGAGATTCCCATTATCGTAGTCACGGCCGTTGGGGATTCCCACAAGCTGGCGGAAGCGTTGGATGCCGGAGCTGTGGATTATGTGACGAAACCGATCAACAAGGTGGAGCTGATGGCGCGGATTCGCCTGGCTCTGCGGCTGAAGCTGGAGAAGGACTGGCACCGTAACCGGGATCAGCGCATCCAGGAGGAATTGAAGCTGGCGTCGCTTGTTCAAAACGCAGTCCTTAGCCCCCCGATCCATGATTCGGAGGTCGAAATCGATGCCCTGTACAAGCCTTCCTATGAATTGGCAGGAGATTTGTACTCCTGGTACTCGCTTGGTGAGGGGAAGTATGCGGTGATCCTGCTGGATATGATGGGTCACGGCATTTCTTCTTCCCTCTTCTGTATGTTCATCTCCTCTGTTCTCAAAGATACCGTGTTTACCTATGTGGAACCGAAGCTGGTTATTGAAGAGTTAAACCGTCGCTTTATCCAGCTGCATATCGAAAGCAAATTGATTCAATATTATTTCACCGCCATCTATCTTGTGGTGGATACCCGGCGCAAAGTGATCGAATACGTGAATGCCGGACATCCGCCTGCCCTCCTGTACACGAACAATAAGCAACCCGTTCGTTTGGATCAAGTGGGGCCGCCCGTAGGCTTGTTTGATGGAATCGAAACGCATCCGCAGATTCTACATTACGAAGGACCAGGCCATCTCGTCCTCTACACCGACGGGTTGATGGATGGACAGGAGGATTCCTTAGAGGCACGTCAGGCGTGGCTGGAGGAGCAGTTAAATACCTGCAGCCATCACTTCGACCGCGAGATGATGAGTCGGTTGTTCTTCGAAGATGCCGTCCCGCTGAACAGAGAAGACGATAAATGTCTGGTATGGATCTCGTTCAAATGATCCCCTTGATTCAGCAGTGGACAAGCTGGGTTATGTTGTATTAAGAAAACCTATTCCAGGGAGAGTATTTCATGAATACAAGAAAAAGTTTGAAATTTTCCACCACAACACAACGGGAAAACGGAGTTTGTACCGTATCGCTGCGCGGTGAGCTGGACTTGTCTGCAGCGCCAGACTTCCGTAAGGTGATGGACCCGCTGGTTGGCATCGATGACGCGGATTTAGTCCTGAATCTGAAGGAATTGAAATACATCGACAGCACCGGAATCGGAATTTTTCTGTCCATCTTAAAGGCTAGGCAAGGGATGAACTCGAGTTTTTACGTGCAGGAAGTACCGGACCATATCCGGAAGCTGTTTGAAATGACTGGGATCGCTAAGTTTTTCGCGGAGCAGAAGAACTCCCAATAAGGAAAGGATCGAGTCTTAATGGTAGAGGAAACAGAGAGAATTGTCATCAGCCTTCCGGCGACAGCCGAATATGTGGATATTGTAAGGCTGAATCTTTACGGTATCGCATCGAAAATGGGATTTTCGTATGAAGAAATCGAAGACATGAAGGTGGCGGTATCCGAAGCATGCAACAATACCGTGTTGTATGCGTACAAGCAGGATGCCGGCAAAATGGAGATCACGTTTGAGATCTTAACCGATGCTTTGTCGATTACGGTCAAAGATGAAGGGGAGAGCTTTGAACCGTGGCGACAGGCTGGAGGCGTGACTCTGCACGAAAAAGAGTTGGGTGAGGCCCCGATTGGCGGATTAGGCTTCTATCTGATGCAGGCGCTCATGGACGACGTCCGCGTGGAAACGCAATCCGGAAAAGGAACGAGGGTGACGATGGTCCGCCGACTCCAGAGGAGTGAGGAGAAGGTATGACTGATCGTGCGGCTCCCCAAGCGTCATTTCAGGAATCTACCCGCCTCATTCAACAGTACCAGCAAACCAGGGACAATGAGATCGCCACGCAGTTAATCCAGAAATACGATTCGATGGTCAAAATGGCCGCCGGCAAAATCGCCCGAAATCGGCCGGATTTGTACGAAGACCTGTACCAGGTGGGCGAAATGGCATTGGTTCGTTTGCTGCAGCAGTATGACAGCGAGCTGGGTATTCCGTTTGAACCGTATGCGATGAAGAGTATGATCGGGCATATGAAAAATTATTTGCGTGACAAGTCTTGGTATATTCAAGTGCCGCGGCGAATTAAGGAAAAGGGAGCGCTGGTTCAGCAGGCGATCGATGAGCTGACGCTGAAGCTGGAGCGATCTCCCAATGTGCAGGAGATCGCGGAGTATCTGGAGCTCTCGGTTGAAGAAACGGTTGAGGTGCTGGCCGGCCGGGATTGTTATCATTACGTGTCCCTGGATTCGCCCTTATCACCGGATGAAAGCGCCGTAACGCTGGGCGAAGTGATCAGCGCGGATGCAGATGATTACGATGCGCTTGAGAACCGGATGGATTTGCAACAAGCGCTGGGACAATTGAAGGCGCAAGAGCAGCAGGTTTTGCTGATGGCCTATCAGGAGGGGCAATCCCAAAGGGCCATTGCCCGGAAGCTGGGCATCTCTCAGATGAGTGTATCCCGCATTCAGAAGCGAGCGACCGAACGGCTGAAGCAAATCATGAATCATATGAACACCACTTAAATGCGTTGCCTGGGGATTGGGGGCAGCGCTTTTTTTGGTTATGTCTATTGCCCGGGATCGGGCAGCAAGCCGTCCTTCTTGTCTTCCCGGTTCGGTTGCATCGCCTCCATGTCTTCTCCCAACTGAATCAAATCCTCCATGTCATTCACCATGGATCCGTTCTCCGCTTCTTCGATATCTTTATGCTCGGGATATGCGCCGGCTTGGGCAGCACGGATTTGCCCCGCGACATACTGCTCCTGCAGGTCCTCGGGTTGGGTCATGGACGATTCCTCCTTTGTTCTCGTATGAAACCGTAAATAGTTTGCACAAACGGCCATATATCATATACCTGGCGCTCTCTCGATTCTTGCAGGACGTTCTATAGCCAGCGGGCTTCCAAAGTACTATACTGTGTAGGAATGGAGCAAAATGAGCAGGGAATGGATCAGGTTAAGGAGAGAACATGAGATGAACTATAACGAAGCTTTGCTGGTTAATGAATATCGCGGGGGGCTGCTGGAATGCGCCCACTATGGTCATATTTGCGTCGTTGATGAACAAGGGAACATTGTGGGGCAGGCAGGGAATCCCCGAGCCACCGTATTTACCCGCTCTGCGGCCAAGCCGATTCAGGCGATTCCGGGGATTCGCGCCGGGATGAAGGAGGCTTATGGTCTAACGGACGAGGAGATTGCCATCATGGCCGCTTCGCATCGGGCCGAGGAGATCCACGTCGAGACGCTCAATCGACTGCTGGAGAAGACGGGGCTTACGGAAGAACGGCTCGTATGCGCCCCCAGCCTGCCACTGGATCGGGTCGCCAAGGAGCAGCTGCTTCGACAAGGCGGAACGTACCGTCGAATCTACCATAATTGCTCGGGCAAACATTTAGGCGTTCTCGCCTATTGCAAAATGAAAGGATACTCGCTGGAAAGCTATAATCATCCGGAGCATCCGGTTCAGAAGGAAATCTTGGTGACGCTGGCCGGCTTGGCGGGGATTCCGGAAGCGCAGATTTCGCTGGGGACGGATGGCTGCGGTTTTCCTGTTTTCGCCCTCCCGTTATCCGCTTTGGCTTCCGCCTATTTGAAGCTGGCATGTCCGGATTTGATCGAGGATTCGGCTACCGCTGAGGCGGTCAGAGTCATTACCGGCGCTATGAACCGCCAACCCTTGCTGGTTGCCGGCACCGGGCGGATCGATTCGATCCTGCTGGGCGATCCGAATATCGTGGCCAAAGGCGGTTTTAAAGGGGTTTATGCGTTTGCTCTGCGCCGCGAGCGCCTAGGGATCACGTTTAAAATTCAGGACGGCTCCGAGGAGGAGTGGGGAATGATCGCTTTATCCGTGCTGGAGCAGCTCGGATACGAAAACGAGGGAACGCTGCAGAAGCTCCGCGAAGCATTCCCGTCTTCGATCAAGAACGATGAGGGCTGGGAAGTAGGGCAAGCCGAAATCGCGTTTCAGCTGGAACGCTAACTCTGACTTAGAGCGGCTTGCCGGTTAGGCTTTATTCCGCAGTCTCCCCAGCTCTTGGGCGAGCGCTTCAACTTCGGAGATGCTAAGCCGCTCTTTGCTCATGACGATGTCATAAACATCGCGGATATCATCATATTGGTTAACGTGGAATGCGGACGCCGACATCGCCGCTGCGGAGGCCATTTTCAACTTGCTTTTGATCGCTTCGATCATGAACTCGATATTTTCCTTGCTCTTGATGGATAGATCCATAAGTTTTCATCCTTCCGATTTATGGGTTATTAGCTATTGTACCACGAGGGAAGCGGTTCATGAAATTTTGCGGCCTGGCGTCCGAATGCGTTACAATCAGGTTACGAAATACCGGGAGGGAGCGTGTCTAGGTCATGCAGGAACAGAAGGAATGGCCGGCGGCGGGAGTAAACCGGAGGAAGCTGAGCGGCGGGGAGCTGGCGGCTTTTTTTGCAGACATTCGTGCCCGGCATCTTCGTGAGGACGTTACCTTTCTATGCATCGGTACGGATCGGTCGACGGGAGACGCGCTGGGGCCGTTGGTGGGAACGAAGCTGACAGAGTTGGGATTTGAGCACGTCATTGGAACGCTCCGCGAGCCGTGTGACGCAACCAATCTGGAGAGGCGCATGGCCGAAATCCCCGAAGGGCGCGTGATCATCGCCATCGATGCCTGCCTGGGGATGGCCGATTCGGTGGGGACGTACCTCGTGTCCAGCCAGCCGTTGCAACCGGCCCAATCCGTCGGGGCCAGCTTGCCGGAGGTCGGGCATTACAGCATTGCCGCAGTCGTTAACGTCAACGGCCCCAAGCCCTATTGGACGCTGCAGATGACCTCGCTATACAAGGTCATGCAAATGGCCGATGAAATCGCGGGCGCTGCGGCATCGGCATTTCGGTGAAGGGTTGGATCCGAAGATGACTTTTTGAACAACCAGTTCAAATAAGAGTTCAAAAAGTTAGGTTTGGAGTACCGAGAAGGTTGGATGAAGCTAGGGAGTGAGTAGCGGAGCGTAGATAGAATCTAAGTGAGCAACGGAGCGACCGGCTGAATTCAAGATTCGATGTCGAATGCGTTTCATGGTTTACATCGTGATCCAAAGATAACTTTTTGAACAACCTCTAAAAATTGAGATGAAAGTGGGTAGCGTAATGGACAAAGTAACAGTTAACGGAACAACGATCGCCTATGAACAACAAGGACAGGGCGAAACAGTAGTTTTGCTGCACGGTTTTTGCGGCAGCTCCGCTTACTGGGAGAAGGTTCAGCCGCTGCTTGCCGAACAATATCAGGTCATCGCCCCCGATCTTCGGGGCCACGGGGCCACAACTGCGCCAGTCGGCGCGTATACGATCGATCAAATGGCGGACGATGTCGCAGGTCTGATGGAGGCATTGGGCATCACCAAGTACACGCTGCTTGGTCATTCGATGGGAGGCTACACTGCCCTATCGTTGGCTCAGCGGTATGCAGATCGGTTAAATGCCTTTGGTCTGATCCATTCAACCGGCTATCCGGACAGTGAGGAAGCCAAGGAGAAACGGCTTCAGGCGGTTTCCCGCATTCGGTCCGAAGGCATCACCCACTTTGTGGACGGACTCGTGCCGGGGTTATTTGCACCGGACAATGTCAGCAAACTTGGAGCCGAAGTGGATCGCGTAAAGGAGATTGGCTACAAGACGCCGCCTCAAGGGGCGACGGGAGCCGCGCTGGCTATGCGTGAGCGGCCCGACCGCCGTGACGTGATGGAGGCGACATCGCTTCCGTTGCTGCTGGTCGCAGGTGAAAGCGATACCGTCGTACCGATGGCGCGGCTGTTTACGACCGAAGGACCCAACGTCACAAAGGCGGTCATCAAAGGCGCGGGTCACATGAGCATGTATGAAGCGCCGGAGCAGCTGACAGCCGTCATCGCCGATTTTATGCGCAGCGTAACGGAAAAGACTGTGGAAGTGTAAAACCTAGCACTTTTGAACAATGTTTCGCAATGATCAGCTAGTCGAACCGAGGCCTAGGAACCGGAGATTTCATGGGGAACTCCGGTTTCCGGCTTTTTTTGAATTGGCGGGAAGCCAGCTTGAATCAGGGACGAGAGGGGGAGGAACCGTGCTGCGAAGAGATTACCTTATGAAGATGATCGAGGAAATGACCGAGGTACTGGGAAAAGTGTTTATGCTCAAACAGCAGAAAAAGAAGATCGAAGCGTTATGGACGCTCGACGAGCTGTTTAAAGGGCAGTTTCGCTTGAGCTCCCAGCTGCTGGAGAACTTGCCCGCTAAAGACATCGTACGCCTGTTTCAAAGCGGCGGAGAAATCGAGGCGGACAAGCTCCAAAGTCTGTCCCGTCTGCTCAAAGAAGAGGGCGACGTGTACGAGAGCTCTGGAGAGCCGGACGAAGCGGCAAAGCGTTGGATCAAGTCGCTTCATCTTTACTTGACCGCTGCGCTGCATGGTGCGGACCGCTCCCTTTGGGATCTGCCCGCGGCTATTGCTGAGCTGCAATCGCTGTTAAAGCCCTACCGTCTTCCGCCGGACACCGAATGGCTGGTGTTGCAATGGGAAGAAGGTGAAGGCCGCTACGACCAGGCGGAAAATGCACTCTACCGCTTGCTGGAGGAAGGCCATGCCACCAAAGAAGACGCGGTGGAGTTTTACCAGCGATTGCTCGCGCTTCCGCGGGATACGCTTGCGGCTGGGGGCTTGCCGGCTGAGGAAGTTGAGGAGGGGCTTGCCGACGTGGAGGCCCGGTTTTGAACAAACGGAATGACTAATATGCAGAAAGGCAGCTGTTAATCAAACATGGAATCACTGCGCAAACTCGCAAACGAACTGGCGGAGAAGGGCAGTCTGATCACGGCAACGATCAGCGGCCGCCGCAGACCGGGGGAGACGGAATACACCAAAGTCCAAATCAAGCCGGTCGAAATCAAAAAGAGCTTACACTATCAATTTGCCTACCACTACCCAAACAAGGTGTTGCATCAAAATATCCCGGCCGCGGCATTTGCGGACGAGCTGACAAAGCTGTTTGAGGAGACGTTCCGGCAAGGATTGCTATGCACGGCGGAGGCCGATTATCAGGTCTTGATCAGCAAGAAGTTCAAGGTCACGATTCTGAAAAAAGCACCGTCACGCAAACCGCTGGGGACGCTGACCCATAATCGGAAGAAGCAATATGTGCTGGAGGAAGGAACGCCGGTTCCGTTTTTGGTGGAGCTGGGGATCATGAACGGGGAAGGCAAGGTGCTTGCCAAAAAGTACGATAAGTTCAAGCAAATCAACCGTTTCCTCGAAATGGTTGAGGACGTCCTTCCTCATTTGCCGACGGGCCGGCCGCTGACGATCGTCGATTTCGGTTGCGGCAAATCCTATTTGACGTTTGCGCTGTATCACTATTTGGCCGTACAGCAGCAAAGAAAGCTGAACGTGATCGGGCTGGATCTCAAAGCCGACGTCATCGAGCACTGCAGCGGGTTAGCGCGCAAACTGCAGTATGACGACCTGCGGTTTCTTGTTGGCGACATCGCCGACTATGACGAGCTGAGCGCGGTGGATATGGTTGTAACGCTCCACGCCTGCGACACGGCGACGGATGCGGCGCTAGAGAAAGCGGTGCGCTGGGGTGCGTCGGTCATCCTGTCCGTGCCTTGCTGTCAGCATGAGCTGTTTAACCAGGTGCAAAGCGAGGTACTGCAGCCGCTGCTGGGACATGGCATCCTGAAGGAGCGCTTCTCCGCATTGGCGACCGATGCGATTCGGGCCAAGCTGCTGGACGTGATGGGCTACAAAACGCAGCTGCTGGAGTTCATCGATATGGAGCATACGCCGAAAAACATTTTGATCCGCGCCGTGAAATCGGGCGGAGGGAACGTTTCGCAGCTCTGGCGGGAGTATACGGCGTTCCGCGATTTCTTAAGCGCCGATCCGTACCTGGAGCGCGCTTGCCGCGATTTGCTGCCGGAGGCGGCAAAGAGCAACTGAAATTGAACCGGTTGGGAGGTGTCCCGACCGGTTTTTTTGTGGTTTAAGCTGGGGTTGCGGAGCGCCGCTGGTATGCTCGGGGGAGGGGAGGAGATGCCCGATAACTGCAAAAA
>NZ_JALXVO010000041.1:0-38882 GCF_025151705.1 Paenibacillus sp. p3-SID1389
CGTTGGTTCCTATTCCTTGCGTTCAAAATTTTTTCATCCGTTACCCTCTTTACAGTTTCGTCTAAAAGTGTATAATGTATTAATGTTTCCCCCAAATTATTAATATTGCTGACGAGACGTGGCTCAGCTTGGTAGAGCGCTTGCTTCGGGAGCAAGAGGTCGCAGGTTCAAATCCTGTCGTCTCGATTCTTATGACACCAATATCGCGGTCTTATGGCCGCGATTTTTTTATTGCGTTTTTAAGGCTGAAAGATCATTAACCAACCTCATGCACAACCCCTGAACGGTGAAGTTACTAAAACTGACCCCGTCCTCGCTTTCTAATACGATCCTAAGGAGCTGCCCCGCATTTATCTTCTGCCATGGAGTAGCAAATGACGTATTCCTATGCTCATGAATGAAGTCTTCGTGCATTTTTTTCTCATCTTCATTAAAGATGCTCTTAAGAACTTCCGGATGATCCACTTCAAAGCAAGCCACAATCCGATCAAATTTAACCTGAGCGTCGTTTCTAAGTTCCTCAAAGTTCGAAACGGGGATCTTCTTGGCTGAGTAGGTTTGAATAAGGAAATTCTCAACTTCTTGAAGAGAAGACTTCGTTGATTTATTTGGGGGGAGTTTGTTCATAGAGATCGGCTCCTAAACTCAATTTAAAAAAATGAATGCTCTTCAACGCGGTTCCAAGTATACTAATGTTAAAGGGTAACCCATAGGGAGGGATTACAGTGAATATGTGGGAGAAACAAGAGAAAGAAAAGTTTAAAGAGTATCAACGTAAGCCTTTCATCAATTTTGCGGATTCGATGAATCGTGCTGAAATCGGAGATTGGGACGCTTTAGCAAAAGGCGGCTTTTGGACCACTCTCGTCATCATCGTAGGACTCCTTCTTTTCTTCTCCTTTAGATTCTAACAGGCCAAAAACTGCTAGTGCACTCCTTTTTTACTGTATAAAAACAATCCTTGAAACAATTTCCGATACTTAACGTATTGTGTTTTAAGGTTAGTAATGGGAGTCTTTTTATTTTTATTTGTCCTTCTTGCTTTACTAAATATCTTTTTCCCGCGAATCTCTTGGTATATGAGCTATGGCTGGAAGAGGGCTCTGATCCACTAAAAGCCTTTGATTTTCATCAATCTCATCCAGCAACCCTTCTTTTTCATACTAGCGGATGTAGAGTCCGCCCCAGCGGGTTCACGGTTGCTTGGTGCCGGCGACGAAGGCATTCAGCTTCGCGAAATCGCTGCTGTCATCGGGCGGCAATTAAACGTGCCTGTGGTCAGCATCACACCGGAAGAGGCTGATGCCCATTTCGGTTTTCTTGGTGCCATCAGGACACTATTTTGCTTAAAAAAGCAGGGATGCCCCAGAAGCCTTTAACGGCTCTTGGGACATCCCCTTTCTACCTGTTCGTTAGAAAATCGTAGGCACCATACCCACGTTACGATATTTTAAGCTCCGCTTTCGTCTGGAAACGACCCCGCTCCTTAATCGGAAGCGGTAATCCCAGCTTCTGCAGCTCAGCGTATATCCAATCCGCGTGGTACTCATAGACGGTTTCGATCTTGTACTGCTGCTCTTCACTACGGTTTCCTACCTCTGCTGAGTCGCTCCGTTCATGATCGGCCTCGACCAGCAACAGTCGATGCTCGGCAAGCAGCTGCTGCAAAATCACCAAATGCTCATAGATATGGCGATAGGATTCAATTTCTTTGCCGATGTGCTCCATCGATTCGCTGAGATCTCGAGTCAGATGGAATTCCTCTTTGCAAAGCTGATAATATTTCTCCAGGCAACTTAGCTCCGCACGAAAACTCTCCAAATCGACGACTTCCCGGCACGTCGTGATCTGCCCGAATAAATCGGCCATCCGCTTAGCGACGGCTTTCCGCGCCTTTTCCAAATCGGCCTCATGCTTAGGGGGGAAGACGACCAAATTGACGATCACAGCAACAGCAATACCAACCAGTGTGTCCGTGATCCGGTTAATCCCATAAAAAATCGGACTTTCACCCGGCTGAAGATTTAACATAATGGCTAAAAAAACGATACACCCGATGGATATCGACTTATTCCATTTCAGCAAATTGCAGACATAGATCACGACGATGACGCCTAACGCGCAATACACCGCGTTCCCAGGCTCAATCATGGCGAAACCTGCACCCACGATCGCCCCAACAAACGTCCCCATCGTCCGATGTTTCCCGGCCGTAAATGAGTTGGTGACCGAATTTTCCATGGAAATGATCGTTGCGATCGCGGCGTAAAAAGGATACTCCAGGCGCAATAACGCTGCAACGATCACACACAAACAGATGGCTAGCCCTGTCTTGAGATTGCGTAAACCAATCGTCCATTTCAATCTCATCACTCCCCAATCAAGCTCCGACCGTATTATAGAGGATGTTTTTAATTCGCTTCAATTTAATTAAACATCACAAAACGGCTATTTTTGCGATAAATCGTGACATTTTCATGAAAATTTCTTGGAAACGGCTTAAAGCAGGCAGCTTAACACCAATCCAATTCAACGGTTGTAATTATCTGGATCCCCGTGTATAGTAAACATGACAATTCTAAATCGATCGACACTAGGGGAGCCGCAAGGCTGAGATGAATCGAAAGATTCGGACCCTTTGAACCTGAACGGGTTAAGACCTGCGTAGGGAAGTGGAGAGTAAAGCATACATGAACCGGAAAATAGGTCTATTTAGGCTTATACATTCTGTTGCTGAACTTAGCCCCCTCCTTACGGAGGGGGCTTTTTTGCATTGGATTTCTAACCTGAGAGGGGATGAATATGACGAGCCAAAAATTAACGCTAACCGCACCCGAACTGCATCTGATCTCCATCTCTCCCATCCACGTATCCGAACTGCTCAGGGTATCCCTCAAGGCCCTTCCCTACTTGGATTACATTCATGTGCGGGATAAGCAGCTCACCGCGAAAGGTCAGCTGGAGATCATTCAACAAATGTTCGAATCAGGCATTCCGCTGAACAAAATTGTCGTGAACGATCGGCTGGACGTGGCCTTGGCCGCGCGGGCAGTGAATGTCCACTTAGCCGGCCATAGTCTTCCGGTGGACTCCGCTCGTCCGTTAGCCAGCGGGATGCGCTTGGGCAGGTCGGTTCATTCGGTGGAAGAAACAGTGCAGGCCGCCGTAGATGGAGCGGATTATTGCCTGTTCGGACATGTGTACGATACCTCCAGCAAACCCGGACTTCCCGGCAGAGGGCTGGCGGCATTAACTGCTACGGCGAAGGCTTGCCCGGTTCCGATGATCGCCATTGGAGGCATCCGACCGGATCAAGCGGGAGAGATCATCCGCTGCGGCGCTCAAGGGATTGCCGTCATGACAAGGTTGTTTCATGCACCGGACCCGGCAGAAGAAGCCCAAGCTTACCGCAAGGCGATGCAAGCAGCTTGGCTGGAAAGGAGGTGAACCACGTGCAGGTTCGTCTGAATGGGAAAGAGACGACGATCAACGAAAGCTGTGTCACACTGGCCGATTTATTAGCAGAGCCCCCATGGAAGGACCGAAAGCTGTTGGTTGAACTAAACGGTACAGTTGTACGAAAGGAAGACTATGACGTGACCCCGTTATCGGATGGGGATCGTATTGAGCTAGTCCATTTTGTTGGGGGAGGTTGATCCTATGCAGGACTTATTCCATATAGGCGGCAAGGCGTTGTCCAGCCGTCTCTTTATCGGTACTGGCAAATATAACCGCAACACCTTAATTCCCGAAGTGATCGAACGTTCAGGAGCAGAAGTCATCACTGTCGCTTTAAGAAGAGTGAATCCCGATTGGGAGGAGGAAAATCTGCTGCATCATATTCCTCCACATATGACGCTGCTGCCGAACACTTCCGGTGCCCGCAACGCAGAAGAAGCAATCCGCATCGCAAGGCTGGCCAGAGCGGCGGATATGGGCAATTGGATTAAACTGGAGGTCATCCAGGATCAACGTTATTTGCTGCCAGACAACGTGGAAACCATTAAAGCAACCGAGGTATTGGCCGCAGAAGGGTTCGTTGTCCTTCCTTATATGAGCCCGGATTTGTCGGCTGCTCTCCGGCTAAGGGATGCAGGAGCCGCTGCCGTCATGCCGCTCGGTTCACCGATTGGCAGTAACCGCGGTCTGCGGACGAAGGAACTGATTCAGATCCTGATCGAGGAAGCAGGCCTGCCGGTGATCGTTGACGCCGGCATCGGTAAGCCGTCTGAGGCGGCGGAAGCGATGGAAATGGGAGCGGCGGCGGTCCTCTTGAACACAGCGATTGCGACCGCCCGTGATCCGCTGGGGATGGCCGAAGCGTTCCGCGCAGCCGTAGTGGCCGGCAGACTAGCTCATTTGGCCGGGCTGGGACCGGTGGAGCAAAACGCGGTAGCCTCTTCCCCGCTAACCGGATTTCTGGATGAAGTGGAGGCCTAAGGGATGAGCTTCTATGACAAAATCCAATCCTGGGAAGGCTTCCCCTTTCCACAGCGGCTTCAAGGTTACAGCGATGCAGATGTAAGGCGGGCGCTTAGCAAGCCTAAGCTTGATGCGGAGGATCTGCTAGCCTTGCTGTCACCAGCGGCTGATCGACATTTGGAGGAGATGGCCCAACGGGCACAGCAGATCACCCAAAGCCAGTTCGGGAACGTAATCCAATTGTTTACCCCGATGTATGTGTCCGATTATTGTGTGAACCACTGTGAGTATTGCAGCTTTAGTTCGATCTATGATTTTCCGCGAAAAAAATTAGACATGCAAGAGGTCGAACGGGAAGCTGAAGCGATTGCGGCAACCGGGATCCGTCATATCCTGCTGTTAACCGGTGAATCCCGCAAAGATTCCCCGGTCGAATACTTAAGAGACTGCGTGAAGGTGCTGCGCAATTATTTTTCATCCATCGGCATTGAGGTGAACCCGCTGTCTGTCTCCGAATATCAGGAGCTAGCTGCGGCAGGCGTAGACAGCCTGACGGTATTCCAAGAGGTCTACCACCGGGAAACCTATGCCAAGCTCCATATCAAAGGCCCCAAGCGCAATTATCGAAATCGGCTGGATGCCCCGGAACGCGGATGTGCTGCAGGTTACCGGGCCGTGAATATCGGGGCATTACTTGGCTTGTACGATTGGAGACAGGAAGCCTTCTTTGCCGCCATGCACGCGGATTATTTGCAAACCAAGTATCCAGGTTGTGAGATCAGCTTATCGATTCCGCGCTTCCGCCCTTTTCTCGGAGATTACGAACCGGATGCCCAGGTGACCGATCGGGCTTTGGTACAGGTGATGCTCGTCTACCGTCTCTTTCTGCCGCGGGCCGGGATCACCTTATCCAGCCGGGAGCCTGCCCGATTACGCGACAGGCTGGTTCACCTTGGCGTTACCAAGATGTCAGCCGGCGTATCCACGGCAGTTGGGGGCCATTCCCAAGGCGGAGGCACCCCGCAGTTTCAAATATCCGATGAGCGTAGCGTAGCCGAAATCCGGGAAATGCTCTATCAAAACGGACTGCAGCCTGTGTTTAAAGACTGGGATATCTTAGTCCCAACTGAAAGCTAGGGCGAACATCAATCGAGCCGGACCCTCCCTAATATCTAGGGAAATGTCCGGCTCATCTACTTATCCTATCAATGGAATAATGAAACGATCCATTCTGTCAGCGGTTTCCACATCTTTGGGTATTCCTGGTTGATCAAAGCCCTCACCTGTTCGGCCTGAACGTGGGTAAATTCGCCGTCTGGGATCGCCATTGAATAAGTTCCGCGTACAGCATCACCAATGGCGATGTGCCCGCTGGCATAACCTCCGACGGCAATCCTCGATGCGATCGCTAGGCCGCCAAAGGAATACACGCCCACGGCGAATCCGCCAAAAGCCAACACACCAACAGCGGCCCCTCCAGCTGCGATGAAACCGGCCGCAAAGCCGCCCAACGCCAGAATCAAGGCTAAGGCAATCGCAGCCAGACTTATCACCCCCGCCGCCAACACACCCAGACTTAAACCGCCAAGCGCAATGAGCCCCAGGGAGACAGCGCCGATGGAAATATTGCCGATCGCGATGATCCCTTTGGCCACGTACATCCCGCGCCCCACATTGATGTGCAGAAGCGGTACGCCAAACCAGGTTCTTTCACTTTTATATTCATAGTGATATCGATAGCGGAACATCGCCGATCCATTTGATTCCGGAGGAAGCTCCCTTTTTTCCGTTGGCACTCCCCGGACCAAATGATCCATGCTAACCTCAAACAATTCGCATAATGCGATCAGTTTATCCGTTTCCGGGTATGACTGACCCGACTCCCACTTCGAAACCGCTTGGCGTGATACGCCGATCGCTTCCGCCAGTTTTTCCTGGGACATTCCTTTTTGTCTCCGATAGTTCTGCAGCTTATCTGCAAAATCCATATTCTTCATCACCCCGCCTCCATCATAGCTGCTCCTCCGTCACCGATCGACCAAGCGAAGTTGGCAATCTGTCAACTACAGGTTGCGAATCGCTAAATACCAGCTTTATTGCTCGGGAAATAGTCGATTTTCCTAAGTATAAACGAGCCGGGAAATCGGTTCCGTGATATTTTCAGCAGCACATGGAAACAGGAAGCTTAACGAAGAGGCAACCGCCGGAACGCCAATAAAATAAGCAGCAGCATCCCAATATATCCAAACATGGGGTACAGGTATGTTAATAAGGAAGCAAAACCAGCCTGGCTAATCACAAAGCAAGCAACTAAGATGATCAGCATGGTCATGTTTTTGGGCACCTGATAGAGGCTTTGCAGCTGTCGCGTGACGCCAAAGACATTGCCGATCAGGGTCGTAAATATCTCGCCATAGAGCACTAACAGAAACAGCACATGCAGAAACGGGCCGAGGTCGCGGACGATGACCGCCATCGGAATCTCGTAACTAAGCATTTCAGGCATCCGGGAATTCAAAGCAATATGGTAAATCAACAGCATAGAGCCAAGCCCGATACCACCCCAAAAGCCGCCCCATTTTAATGTACTCTCCTCCTGAACCTCGCTCCCCAGCGGAATCAACACAGCCTGGATAAAAGCAAAGTTGAGGGCAGCATACACAAATGGGCTCAGCACCCACTTGTAACTTTCCAGTTGTTGCAGCTGGAAGCCGTTGATCCCGAACAGACCTTCCGGCTCAATCGCGCGGAACGCAATCAAGCTCGTAAATAGAAGAATCATCGGCACAACCAGCACATTCACAACCACGATACCGTTCATCCCCTTTGTCATCACCAGATAGCTCAAGACGATACTCACGATGATCCCGAGTTGATAAGGCAGCTGAAGCTGCTCGGCAAAGATCGAACCGGTACCGGATAGCATTACGGCGGTAACCCCCAGCAGGATCAGCAGGGTCAGGAAGTTGGCAACCTTGCCGAACAGGCGGCCAAACAGATGATCATTAAATTCCTGGTAAGAAAATGCTTGTATTCGATGGGCATAGATCATCATTTTCGTCCCCAACCACATGAAGAGCAACGTCGAAATGATAATCCCTGCGGCGCCAACCGAGCCATAAAGGGTAAAAAATTGCATAATCGATTGTCCCGAAGCAAAACCGGCGCCGACCACCGTACCGATGTAGGTAACGGCAATTTGAAATATTTTGACCCATCGATCATTCATATTGCCACCTTCATTTCCATTTTTTGAATTCTCCCAATTTCATCCTATGTCCAAGCTCTTCCATCTATTCTTGAAACAAAAAAGAGGAATCTCCCGCCAAAATGCAGTACATTTAGGAGGGAATGTGATTTTAACGACACGGAGGGATCTAAAAGTGAAATCGTTCTATCAAAATTGGAAATTGGATCCCGAGCTTCCGATGGATATCTACCAGAGCACGAACATTACGTTTTATCCTCATTTCCATGCTGAAATCGAGTTTATTTATGTCCTCTCCGGCACCATCCGGATTGGGGTTAATGAAGAAATCCGCCTGCTTCGGCAAGGCGACATGGTTATCTGCGGCAGCAACGATATCCACTATTTTGACAGCCGAGAGTTGGAGTCGGAAATTATCATTCTGATCTGCAAACCGGAGTGGATCACGATGACAAAAAGCTGGCCGTCCGACTTTCGCTTCGCCTCACCTTTTATTCCGGCAGGTACTCCGGGGCTCGAAACAGTGAAAACGATCCTGGACGAGCTAATTCGGGAAAAAGACGAAAAGAAACCTGGCTATCCCCTGCTGCTGAAAGCCGGCATCTTAAAGCTGTGCGGCAGTCTGCAAAGGGCGGTGGACACGCTGCCGATGGACCGTACCACCAAGGAGAAGTACGAGTCCCGCCGGGCGCGGATGCAGCAAATTTTGTCCTATATCGAGGACCATTACCGGGAGGAATTAAACGTGAAGGTGATGGCGAAACGTTTTTCCATGGAGCCCTCCCATTTCAGCCGTTCCTTCAAAGCCGCCATCGGCATGAATTTCAAAACTTATCTCAACACGGTTCGCGTCCTAAGCGCCGAACATCAGCTGCTGACCAGCGATCTCAGTATTATGGAAATCGCTCTGGAGTGCGGCTTCAGCAGCATTCGTACGTTTAACCGCGTGTTTAAGGAGCTGCGGGGCACTGTCCCTTCCAGCCTGCGCCCATCCCGATAGCTGAACGGGTACCTGCAGAGAATGGGAAAACGCATATTTTGTCCATACATACGCATAAACTGGCGAGAGATCGCAAGGAAATCTAATTATAATGGGGTTGAAAAAGTAAAATTTAAAAAAACTTTTGACTACACCCGCGAAACGGAGGAATTCGATGAACCCGCTGCGAGTTGGAATGATCGGTTACAAGTTTATGGGCAAAGCCCACAGCAACGCCTATCGGGCGCTGCCGATGTTTTTCCCCGACGCTTTAAAGCCGGAGATGGCTGTATTATGCGGCCGTAACGAAGAAGCGGTGCAAGAGGCGGCCAATCGTCTGGGCTGGCGCGAAACGACCACGGATTGGCGAGCGCTCGTCGCCAGAGACGATATCGACCTGATCGACATCAATGCCCCCAGCGACGCCCATAAGGAAATCGCACTTGCGGCAGCTCAGGCGGGAAAGCATATTTTTTGCGAGAAACCGTTAGCGCTTACATTGCAGGATGCCCGGGAGATGCTTGCTGCGGCCGAAGCTGCCGGCGTCGCTCATATGGTTGGCTTCAACTACCGCTTCTCGCCGGCTGTCCGGTTGGCTAAGGAGCTGGTACAGAGCGGCCGGCTTGGCCGGATCTACCATTTCCGGGCCTGGTTCCTGCAGGATTGGGTCATGGACCCGTCCTTCCCGCTGGTTTGGCGGCTGCAGAAGGACATTGCTGGATCGGGGGCGCATGGAGATCTAGGGGCCCATCTGATCGATCTGGCCCACTATCTGGTTGGAGACATCCAGGAAGTGATCGGCATGAGCGAGACGTTTATCAAGGAACGGCCGCTCGCTGAGAATATGACCGGCCTTAGCGCCAAAAGCAGCGCAGATGCGCCGAAGGGGCCGGTCACGGTCGATGACGCCACGCTGTTCCTGGCCCGGTTCACCAACGGCGCGCTAGGCAGCTTTGAGGCAACGCGGTTTGCCGCCGGCCACCGCTCGACCAATGCTTTTGAAATCAACGGCAGCCTGGGCAGCGTGAAATTCGACTTCGAGCGGATGAATGAGCTTGAGGTGTACTTCACCTCCGACGACGCCGATGTCCAGGGCTTCCGGCGCGTACTTGCCACCGATCCGGCCCACGCTTATGCCGAAGCTTGGTGGCCGCCGGGGCACACGATCGGGTTCGAGCATACGTTTACGCACGAGGTGCTGGAGCTGACTTCGGCCATTCGCGAAGGCCGTGGGCCTGTGCCGAGCTTCCGTGAAGGCGTTCAATGCCAGGCCGTGCTGGAAGCGGTGGAACGCTCGATTGCGGAGCGGCGCTGGGTCGGCATTTCCGAAATGTGATAGGCACCGGGTCATGGGGGTGTGGCCGTTTAGGCCGCGCCGGATTGCAGGTGGGTCCGCGGGTATTGCGGAATGCGGCACATTCTGCTGGGGTCCACGGAATGCGACCCGTTCCGCGGGGTGACCTGCGGAATCGGTCCCCATCCGGCATCCCACATCCGGTGTTCCCCATCCAGCGGCCTAACGGACCACAGCGACCTTATTCGTCTATTTCCCGGCTATTTCCCGCTGTAACGGACTCCAATGACCTTATGGAGCGATTGTGGCGAACGTTCAGCTGCTTTTTCCCGAAATAAGGTCTCCTCAGTCCGTTAGAATTCGCAGATGTACAAGCGTAAGTCGATAACGTCTCTGGTGTCCGTTAGCTTTTTAAACAATTTATCAGGAGAGAAGGAATCGAGAAATGAAAAAAGCATTAATCGTCTGGGGCGGCTGGGACGGACATGAGCCGGAGCAGGTTGCTGGCATCTTCGCTGGCGTTTTGCGAGAGCACGCCTTTGAGGTGGAGGTCTCCGATACGCTGGAGGCTTTTGCCGATGCAGAAAAGCTCCTGGGTCTTGATCTGATTGTCCCGGTGTGGACGATGGGAACGATCGCTCAAGAGTTGGTTAATAACGTATCCGCGGCGGTACAGGCCGGAACCGGATTGGCTGGCTGCCACGGAGGGATGTGTGATTCGTTCCGCAACAATGTCGATTGGCAATTTATGACCGGCGGACAATGGGTGGCCCATCCGGGTAATGACGGAGTCGAGTACAAGGTAGAGATTATCGCCAATTCCAGCCCGCTGGTGGAGGGGATCGAAGACTTTTACGTCAAAACGGAGCAGTATTACCTGCATGTCGATCCTGCCGTTGAAGTGCTGGCCACCACCCGCTTCCCGGTCGTTGACGGGCCTCATCGCCTGAATAAGCCGGTGGATATGCCGGTTGTCTGGACCAAACGCTGGGGGGTTGGACGAGTGTACTATAACTCGCTGGGACATCACGCCGACATCGTCGACCTGCCTCCGGTGAAGGAAATGATGACCCGCGGGATGCTGTGGGCGGCGGAAGGCAAACGGCTTGCCGTCGAGTCTCTAGGTGAAAATGCGCTGAGTCACAGCAATTATACGGGCATGGGGGACAGCCAATAATGGACAAAATCAAAGTAGGAATTATCGGCTGCGGCAAAATCAGCGGTATCTACATGGAAAATTGCGCAAAGTTCGAGGCGCTCGAACTCGTAGCCTGCGCCGATCTCGACCTGAACCGGGCGCAGGAGCAGGCCAAGCAATATAACGTCCCCCGTGCTTGCACGGTCGACGAGCTGCTGCAGGATCCTGACATCCAGATCGTGATAAATCTGACGATTCCGGCGGCCCATGCCGAGGTTTGCCTGAAAGCGCTGGAAGCCGGCAAACATGTATACGTGGAGAAGCCGCTGGCTGTGACCCGCGAGGAAGGCTTGGCCGTTCTCGCAGCGGCCCGCGAGCGCGAGCTGATGGTTGGCAGCGCGCCGGAAACGTTCTTTGGTGCCGGAATCCAAACGGCACTGAAGCTCATCCAGGACGGGGCGATCGGCCGGCCGGTCTCGGCAGCGGCGTTTATGATGAGCCGCGGCCATGAGTTTTGGCATCCGGACCCGGAATTTTATTACGCCAAAGGCGGCGGCCCGATGTTTGATATGGGCCCCTACTATTTGACCGCACTCATCCAGCTGCTGGGTCCTATTAAGCGGATCGCCGGTATGACCGGCAAAGCGCTGGAGCAGCGCACAATCACCAGCGAGAAAAAGTACGGGCAAAAGATTCAGGTCGAAGTCCCGACCCATGTCACGGGCACGCTGGAGTTTGCGCAAGGCGCTATTGCTACGCTCACGACCAGCTTTGATATTTTTGGCGGCAGTACGTTACCGCCGATCGAAATCCACGGGACGGAAGGCACCTTGCTCGTTCCCGATCCTAACTCCTTTGGCGGCCCGGTGAAGCTCCGCCGGATCGGCGAGGAAGCCTGGACCGAGGTGCCGCTCCTGCCCGGCTACGCCGAGAACAGCCGCGGCATCGGCCCGGCCGATATGGCCAGCGCTTTACTGCACGGGCGTCCGCACCGCGCCACCGGCGAGCTTGCCTACCATGTGCTTGAGGCCATGTGGGGCTTCCACGATGCTTCCGATGCGGGAAGCTACTATGAAATGCAGAGCACTTGCACCCCGCCGGCAGCGTTGCCGCTGGATCTAAAGCCGTATCGGCTCGACTAACCGGACACCGGCACTAAGCCAAAACGAAACGCCAAGAAACCCCGACCAGATCAAGTTCGGGGTTTCTTTTTTTTGCGAATAGTCCAATCTCTGCACCCCATATCGTTGTTGAACAGCGATGATGGAGAGGAATGGGGAGAACGATGGCTGAGCGAATACAACAACCCTTTATTTTTGTGTCGATCCGGGCATCAACAACGATTCGTAATTTCATTATTCTGGATCTGATCACCGGAAATCGGGTTGTACTACCTGATCAAGCTGGCGACCGCCAGCGTGCTGCTGGGCTCAATGGGAAGCGCCGTGGGAACAGAGGTCATGAAGCGGATTCCCGTGATGAGGCTGTTCCAAATGAATCGCAGCATCATGCCTGTAAAAAAAGGCTGACCGCCGACTCACCGGCGATCCGCCTTTTTTCATCCGGCGGGTTCCACCCCGCCGAGTATTACAACACCGCCGACGTACCGCCGTCGATGTTGACCGCTGTGCCCGTCACATATGACGCCGCTTCGGACACCAGGAAGGCGATGACCTTCGCCGCCTCCTCCGCCTGACCGATTCGGCCTAGCGGGATGCCATGGCGAGGATCCGTTGCAAATTGCTCCCAAGTGAGCTCGGGCGCGGTTTGACGCCATTTCCGTTCGATTTGGTCGCTGCGGACAAGCCCGATGCACACCGCGTTCACGCGGATTCGGTCGGCCGCCAAATCCTTGCTCATCGCCTTCGTTAACGCCAACCCCGCTGCCCGGCTGACCGATGTTGGCAATGAGGAAGCCCCAGGTGTTTTGCCGCCTATGGCAGTGACGTTCAGAATCGCTCCGCCCCCCGCTTTACGCAGATGGGGGAGCGCTGCCCGGGAGAAATTCACCGCGCCAAGCAGCTTCAGGTCCAAGTCCGCGCCCCAAGCTTCGGCCTCCACCTTCTCAAACGGGGCCGCCGCCGAGGTGCCTGCATTATTTACGAGAATATCGAGTCCGCCAAAATGCTTGGCCGCCTGCTCGACAACCCGGCGGGCGTCATCGCCCGAAGTGACGTCGGCGACAAGGACAAGCGGTTCCGTCCCCGTCTTCTCGCGGATGGCTGCAGCCGCTTCCTGCAGCGGCCCTTCGTTCCGCGCCACGATGGCGACCTGGGCGCCTTCCGCAGCCAACGTGAGGGCGGTTGCCAGCCCAATGCCTTTGCTGCCGCCGGTAATGATTGCCCGTTTCCCTCTCAATCCAAGATCCACGCGAATCCCTCCTCGACGATATTTTTATGATCAACGTGTATTGATTAGGATCATCCTTTGGCCTTCAGATACTCCGCTTTATAAGCAGCGGCTTTCTGGGCGATCAACGACAGATCGTTGCGTTTCACCGCTTCGTTTGTCAAATCCGAGCCGATCCCCACAGCGACCGCGCCCGCTTGGATCCATTCGCCGAGGTTCGCCAGCGAGACCCCGCCGGTTGGCATAATATTTGCCTGCGGCAACGGCCCTTTGATCGCCTTGATCATCGACGGGTCGTACAAATTGCCCGGGAACAGCTTCACGATGTCCGCCCCCAGCTCCAGCGCCTCCTGGATTTCCTTGATCGTCATACATCCAGGCATGACCGGGATCCGGTACCGGTTACACAGCATCACCGTGTCACGATTCAAGGAAGGCCCAACGACGAACTGAGCGCCGCTTAAGATCGCAGCCCGCGCCGTTTCGGGATCCAGCACCGTGCCCACGCCGATGATCGCATAACGGGATTCGTCCTGGGCGTCCCAGCTGTATTTACGCACCAATTCCTCGATCGCCCGCAAAGCAAACGGAACCGTCATCGTCACTTCGATGACCTTAATCCCGCCGGCAATGGCCTGCTCGGCCATTTGTACGACTTCCTCCGGGGTTTCTCCGCGCAGGACGGCGACAACGCCTTCCTGTACGATTTTTTGCACAAGCTGCAGCTTCTTCATTCCCTAACCCTCTTTCTCCTAATCGTTGTACTTTTTGCCCCTTACAATGAAAAAGAATACGACTCCAAATCCACACGCTCGCCGTTTACCCATCGATCCCCTGGAAGCCCGGGACCTTTGACGCTTAGAGTAAGCTGGACTCCCTCGGCATAGGTGGTATAGGAGGCATCGATCCGACCGGTCCTATCGTCGGCTGTGAAGCGTGGGGCGTGGGACTTCATAGTTAATACGAAATCGTCTAGACCCGCGATTCCCCGCTCGCCTGCTTCCGGAAGGCCCATCGCTTCCACCACAACACCAACGTAGCGGCCTTCCGCCTCGACCTGGAGATAGCCGTCCCGCTCCCGCACCTGATAATCACTCGACACATATACGGCAAAAAACGTCTCTTCAACCTTTCCGAATATACCATTCGCTGTAAATCGCCATTCTCCTTCCGGAAGCACGCCATTGACCTGCCCAGGCACACCCTCCGGCAGCGGGTAGACCGCCACCACGACGTTGTGATAATACAACACTTCCGTCCATTCGCTCTGATGGCGCGGGTCGTAGCCGCTAAGATCATACCCTTTGCCGGGATGGAAAAAATACAGCTGATTTCCTTTCTCCCCGCGGACCGGCAAGCTGTACAGCCAACGTAGCTGCTCATTGTCGAATTCCTCGACTCTCTCCCACAGCCCACCTGCCGCGAAGTGGTTGGTCAGATAGGCATAGGAATGCAGCCGCTGCTTGACGCCGCCGATCTCCTTGAGGATGGCCGCCTTGGACTCGGCAGGCTTACTTCGCTCCAATGCCCGCAGCCGAGCTGACGCAGGAGCTTCATAGAATAGAAGCCCGGCATACTCGGTGCG
Source organism: Paenibacillus sp. p3-SID1389 (assembly GCF_025151705.1). Classification (NCBI taxonomy): domain Bacteria; kingdom Bacillati; phylum Bacillota; class Bacilli; order Caryophanales; family Paenibacillaceae; genus Paenibacillus; species Paenibacillus sp. p3-SID1389. The sequence goes on from NZ_JALXVO010000041.1 coordinate 14,976, forward strand.
CGGCATCGCTTCCGGCAGCTCGAAATCGCCGAATTGCACATAATCGTGCAGCACGTTCGCATCCCGCGGCGCATCATGCAGCCAACCGCGGGCATGGGCACCAACCCATGCTCCCTTGAAATAATAGGTGGCCCGAAGGGTCCATAGATGATTTAACATCTCAGACAGCTCGGCCTTTACCTCCGCATCGCCCATCAGCGCCCAAGCGCAGGTGAACGCCTGAACCCAGTGCCAAAACCACGGCAACGCGCCGTATTCGGCCATACCCTCAAGCCGTAAACGGGCCAACGTTTGCCGTAAGCATTCCCTGCCGTCCGCGAACAATGTCGCATCTCCGTAACGCTGCCCCAAGATCAGCTTCGCGGCCGTATACTTCGCCTCATGATGGTTGTATTCCCGTAAAGGTTTGCGATAGAAGCCGCTGCGATAGACATGCGACAACGCGTCCTCGAAGCGGGCGGCCAACTCCGGGCTCAGCTCTTCCCCATAGCTGTGCATGAAATACGCCATCAAGCTGCCCATGAGCTCAACCGGGAGCACATGCGGCTTGGCCCGCTCCGGTGTCGGATCCAATCCGAGCGGCCAGTGTCCATATGTCGGGCTGGACGTCTCCTGGTCCTGCAGCTGAAGCACGCGCAGCAGCACCCGCTCTGCCAGCCGCCGGCCTTCCGTCCGATCAAACGGCGGCGTTTCGTCCGGATCTACGGCGGCAGCAAATAAATAGGAGGCGTAATAATAGTTGTCCCGGATATCGCCATGAAACCACAGTCCGCTGTCCAGAAGCGGCTGCCGCCAGGCGGTTGCTGCGGCTTTTCGGACGATTGTCTTCATTCGAGCTTGATACAGACTCATCAAAACGTACCCCTTCCCCCACATCCTACCATGGTTCCCTCAGCTGCTTAAAGCCGGTGAATCCACGATTTCCTACGGTAAACTTCCGAATTCCGGCATCTTCATCCTAGATGGAGCAATATGGTGTGCCCTCTTGCCAAATGAACCTAAATGGATTAATCTGAACGTATATGAACATTATACACCAAAATGAACGTGTAAAGGAGAGATTTTACATGGAACGTCGTTACGCTTCGCATCCCCAAGAGGTCAAGCAATTTGATACCGACCGTTTACGCAAGGAATTCCACATTCCTACCTTGTTTACGCCGGATCGATTGGAGCTGGTGCTCACGCACGAAGACCGGCTGATTATCGGCGGCGCGGCTCCGGTGCAGCAGGATGTCAAACTGGAAACGGATCTCAAGGAGCTAGGCGTCTCCTACTTCCTCGAACGGCGCGAGCTTGGAGCCATTAATGTTGGCGGACCGGGATCCATTATTGTCGACGGAACGGAATACGAGCTGAACAACAAGGATTGCTTGTACGTCGGCAAGGGCTCGCGTGAAGTGATTTTCCGAAGCAAGGATGCCTCGAAGCCAGCGAAGTTCTATTTGAATTCGGCACCGGCCCACAAGGAATTCCCTACGGCAAAAACAACGCTGGCAGAAGCGGAATCCGGAGCGCTTGGTTCGATCGAAAATTCCAATGAGCGCACGATTCACCGGTTCATCCACGAGAACGGCATTCAAAGCTCCCAACTCGTGATGGGGATGACTCAGCTCAAGACCGGCAACATGTGGAATACGATGCCTGCCCATGTCCATCCGCGCCGGATGGAGGCTTATATGTACTTCGATCTGGCAGAGGACGCTGTCGTCTTCCACCTGATGGGCGAGCCCAACGAAACCCGGCATATCGTTGTGCGTAACGAGCAAGCTGTCATCTCGCCGAGCTGGTCGATTCACAGCGGGGTAGGAACCAGCAATTATACGTTTATTTGGGGCATGGCCGGCGACAACAAAGCTTATGCGGACATGGACGCCGTTCCGATGAAAGACTTGAGATAAGAAAGAGTGAAAGCTTGCATGAATCCAATTCGACGTTATGAAAAAATTATGGAGGTTCTGCTGACGCAAAAGGAAGTGACGGTGGCAGAATTAAGCGAAAGCTTGGGCGTGACCGGCAAGACGATCCGGGAGGATCTCGCCAAGCTGGAGGAGCAAGGGCTGCTGGTGCGCGTACACGGCGGAGCAATGCTCGCCCAAAGCGACCAGTACGGCATTTTGCCGTCCAAAGAGCCGCTGACCAAGCATGCGGAGGAGAAAAGGGACATCGCCCGCCTCGCCCTCAATCACATTCAAGAGGGTGATATCCTCGCACTGGACGGGGGCAGCACGACGCTGGAGATCGCCCGGCGGTTAGAGAATCGCCCGCTTACCGTTGTCACGAACGACGTGTATATCATCAGCGAGCTGGCGGCCAAAGACCAGATTCGTCTGGTCGTCCCCGGAGGCTACCGCGTCCGCAACATGCTGGCCGGTCCCGAATCGGCGGCGTACGTGCGTCAGTTGAATATCCAGAAAGCCTTTATCTCGGCAACCGGCATCCATCCGGAACACGGACTGTCGATTTATACCGGTGATTTGATCGACTTCAAGCGGGCTTTGATCGAAACGTCCCGCGAGGCGATCGCCGTCTTAAACCATCAAAAGTTCGGGCAGACGGCGCTCCGCACCTTCGCCTCGCTGAGCGAGATCTCGCGTATCCTCACCGATCGGGGCCTACCCGCAGAGTCCGCGCTACCGTATGAACGTGCCGGCGTAACGATCGAATACGCAACCAAATAAACGAAAGCGGATTGATGGGAGGAGCGTACACTTATGAAATTATTTGATTTAACGGGCAAAACTGCCCTCGTCACCGGAGCCTCCGGCGGACTGGGCCAGGGGATTGCGGTCGGACTGGCCGAAGCCGGGGCCGACGTCGTATGCGTCTCTCGCACCAGCAGTGCTGAAACGGTCAGCCAAATTACAGCCTTAGGCCGGAAAACGACGGAAATCGTTGTCGACCTCAGCGAGCATGACAAGCTGCAGGAAACCTTTGATGAAGCGCTCCAATTAACGGGGGCGGTCGACATTCTGGTAAACAACGCCGGAATTATTCGCCGGACACCAGCGAAGGATCACAGCGAAAAGGATTGGATCGACGTCATCCAACTGAACTTGAACACCGTGTTCTTGCTCTCGCAGATCGCCGGACGCCATATGATTGAACGCGGCAGCGGCAAAATCATTAATATCTGCTCGATGCTCTCCTACCAAGGCGGGATCAACGTGCCCGGCTATACGGCCAGCAAGCATGGGGTCGCCGGCTTAACGAAGGCATTCGCCAACGAATGGGCTTCCTATGGCGTACAGGTGAATGGCATCGCACCCGGCTACATGGTAACGGACAATACCGCGCAAATCCGGGCCGACGAGAACCGGAGGGCTTCGATCACGGATCGGATTCCTGCCGGGCGTTGGGGAACGCCGGAGGATCTAAAAGGGCCGGCCGTCTTCCTCGCCTCCGCCGCCTCAGACTATATGAACGGCCATATCCTTTGCGTTGATGGAGGATGGATGGCGCGGTAATATCATCGAATTTCGCCTGCCTTATTGGCAGGCTTTTTCTATGATGGGGCATTTCGTAATCTTGCTTTTCCTTTCGCTTCCCGTGGCGCCGTGATCTTGATCAAGGTATACTAGGGCTGGGGGTGAAGCCATGACAATCCATACCGGGTCCCGGACTTACCAGACCGCAAACGATGCCCAGTGGCAAGCGATTCTCGCCAATGATGCTGCACAGGACGGCCAATTCTTCTACGCGGTGGTCAGCACGGGCATCTTCTGCCGCCCGTCCTGTAAATCAAGGCCGCCTAAGCGGGAGAACGTTCTCGTCTTTGCTACTGCGGAGCAAGCGCGTGCTGCCCATTTCCGCCCCTGCAAACGCTGCAAGCCGGAAGGACAGCGGTTGCCAGATCAGGAATGGGTCGAACAGATCGCGGACTATATCAACCGCCACTACCAAGACAAGCTCACCCTGGAGACGTTGGCTGAAGCGTGCCACGGCAGCCCGTACCATCTGCAACGAACGTTCAAACGGGTCATGCGAATGACGCCAACGGAATACCTGGTGCGACGGCGAATCGATGAGGCGAAGCACGCTTTGGCTGAATCTGAATCGCAGCGGACCGTTGCTGAGATCGCCCAAGAAGTGGGGATTGGCAGCGCCGCCTATTTGATCACCCTGTTCAAGAAAATCACCGGCATCACGCCTAACGAATACCGCAAAATGCAAACGGAGGTGTAAGCTCCATGACAATCGTTCAGTCCCCGCCGTTATACTGGTCACAGCTCCAGGAACCTGCTTGGAGCCTATATCTCGCCGCTACCGAACAAGGCCTGGCGTTCGTTGGCTCATCCGGCGGTTCTTTTGAGGAGCTGACCGCCTGGGCGGGCCAACGTTTCCCCGGCCGTCTGCTTGCGCAAGATGACCGCCAGCTGGCTCCCTATGCTTCCGAGCTGGCGGCCTATTTTCGCGGTGAACTCCAACGTTTTACCCTCCCTTTCGACTTGCACGGAACTCCGTTCCAGCAAGACGTCTGGCAGGCGTTATGCTCGATTCCGTTCGGGCAAACCCGCTCTTACTCCGACATTGCTGAGTCGATCGGTAAACCCGCTGCCGTCCGTGCAGTAGGCACGGCGATTGGGGCGAATCCGCTGCTTATCACGATTCCATGCCATCGCGTGATCGGCAAGAACGGGGCGCTTACCGGCTACCGCGGCGGCCTGGAGATGAAGATGCGGCTGCTGGAGCTGGAACATGCCGCTTTAGGCGGAGGCGGGCGGTGAATCCCAACGGCCACCCGCGGGTAGCTGCCGCCTATATGACGCCCAAGACACTGCTTAATATAGGGACCGGATTCCTGTCCCACTACTCTCATTCGCTGAGGCTGGGCATCCGCTCGATCTATGAACAGCTGGGCCTCGAATCCTGGTATTCACCGGACGCCTACCGAATCGTGTATGAGCGCCTGCTGCAAGTTTTTCCCGATCATCAAGTATTTCTTAGTCAGGAGGGGTTCGCCCCATAAGTAAGCAAAACCGCCGGAGACGAGGCTCCCGCGGTTTTATCATTACCTAAGAAAATGATCACGTTAACATTAAAGCCCAAACGACAACCGTTCACAGCAAAGGATCCAGCCCTTTACCGCTCCACATGCCCTTTGCCGGACAAGAGACGTTCAATCTCCGCCGCACTTGGCAACCCTTCCCAGTCACCAACAGCCTGAATGACCTGAGCGCCAACCAGATTCCCCAGGCGAACGGCCTCAATCATGCTGTACCCGCGTACGACTCCAGCCAGAAATCCGGCGCAAAATCCGTCGCCCGCTCCCACCGTATCAATCACCTGTTCCACTTTAAAATACGGCACCGGGTTCAGCTGCCCTTGCTCCAGCACGTAGGTGCAGTCGTCTCCGCCTTTGATGATACTGATCGCAGACAACTCCTGCAGCTTGCCGATGATCGTATCCATCGAATTTGTCTCGTACAACAGCTTTAACTCATCCAGTCCCGGCAGGAAATAATCCGCTTTCATCGCCAGCGGCAGCAAAACCTTACGCGCGTCCTCAATGCTCCACAGCTTCAATCGCAAGTTCGGATCGAAGCTCACCTTCACCCCATGCCGCTTGGCGATATCCACCGCCGCATGGGCCGTTTCCACGCAAGAAGCGCTAAGCGCCGGCGTAATGCCCGTCAGATGCAGGACCTTGGCTCCGGCGATGTACGATTCGTCCAGATGCTCCGGTCGCATGAAGCTGGCCGCAGATAACTTGCGGTAGTAATAGACCGAGCTTTTGCCCGCCACGTTCTCCCGTACCATCATGCCCGTAGGGGCTTCATCCGTCAACATCGCACGGGATACGTCAACGCCTTCGCCGCGGATCGCCTTCAGGATACGCCGGCCAAACGGATCGTCCCCCAGGCGGCCGCACCATCCGGAAGTTTGGCCCAGCCGTGCCAATCCGATCGCTACATTGGACTCCGCTCCCCCAAACGATGGAGAGAGAGCGCTTGCATATTCGAGCCCTTTGCCCCCTTCCGCGATCAATAAAGCCATGCTTTCGCCAAAGGTGACCACCTCGGGGCTTCCCGGGTTCGGACGAGATTCACTTAACTGCTGCATGTTCAGATTCACACCTTCTTTTGGAGTCAATTTACTACCATTATCTCATGTCCGGACTCGGAAAACTATCAAAAAAAAGCCAATCCATCGATTCGGGTTGCCCCGGATGAATCGGCTATGTCCTAGCAAAACTGGACCTTATGTTGTTGTGCCTTATTAGCCCCCTACCCCGTTCTCGTAAGCTGTAATAGGGCTGTTGTGACTGATGCTGCCGAATACTCCCGTACCTAAACTAATGATCAGAGCGAACATCATTGCCCACTTCCGCAACCTTCAACACCTCCCCCATCAAAGATTCGTACTGCTGGAGTTGCTCTTGCGTCGCGAAGCTTCGATGCTGCTCAAATAGCGGGACCATTTTCATAAAAAGTTCCTTGTTATTCAGAGAAACCGCATATTTGAGCGCGTAAATCAACTTCTCCAAGCCTTCCTCGATCTCCTGTTTTCGCAGCAGATAAATCGCCAGCTGATAGTTTAGGTCCAAGAACCGGTCTTTATTTACAGCGGAAACATAGTGATTGGGATAAAGGCTATATAAATCCGTATTCACCGGAAACACTTTTAATACGTCGTCGATCACAAAACCGTTAATATTGGCGGCTTCGACAATGATTCTCAGACTGGGCAGCACTTCATGCGGATGCTCTTTAAGCATCTGGATATATTCCGGAAGAATCGTTTCATTCCCATTTAAAATCTCCAGATTGTAGCGGTTCGCTTTGGCCCAGACCTTAAATTTCTCCACTTCTTTTAAGCCCGTCTCATCAAGGCCTTCAAACCAGCTCAAATCCGCGTATTCGGCTACACACTTCAGCGCTTCCTCATACCTGCCCAGATGCTCCAATGCCGCGCCTTTCAGCAAATACCCTTGGCCAAAGTAAACCACCAGATGCCGCTCGCAGCGCAGCTCCCTATCCTGATGGGCGGAGGACGCCTTCCAGCTCGTTTCATAGATTCGCCGGGCCAGCGTTTGCAGCTCCTCGGCAAATCTTACGACGTAAGTCCATTTTTGCAGCGAGTAATAGGTGTTCGCTAATTGCAGCAGCCCATCGAGCTGAAGATCCTCGGGGAGCCGGTTGCGGTAGGGCTCGAACCAGGTGGCGGTCCGCAGGTTGGATTCTGCGTCTTCCCCCAAATTCATCCGGAACAGGCGGTATTGGCTGATCGCCAGCCGTTCCGAATGCTGGTATTTCTCGTATTCGCAGACCGATTGGTAGAAGAGCCTTGCGGCGTCGCGGCGGCCTTCTTCGTAAAGCTCCTCCCCCATATCAAAAATCATCGGAAGATAGGATAAGTCCTCAGTCAGGCGGGACAACACCTGCTCGATGCAATCCAATTCGCCAATCTCCGCGCAGCGATGCAGAAACGCTTTTAACCTTCGTCGGTTGGGATGGTCTGAATCAATACATTCCTCCACATATAAAGGGTAATACGACCCGATCGGCTGTTCGAGCGCTTCGGTGATCAGGTCCAACTGCCCGATAGAGATCGGTTTAGGGGGATTTCCATTCAAGATGGCGCTGAGCGTCCCCCGATTGATTCCCGAACGGCGAGAAAAGCTGTGCAAGGAATATCCTTTCCTTTCCAGCTGATGGTTGATCACGGAACGAATCGTGGGTTCCTTCGTCATGGGATCTCCCTCCTTTGCGGTCTCCTATATTTTTACACATTATACGGAACTCCGAACAACCGGTCAAATAAAAGAGAGGAGCCTCCCGTTATCGGGAAGCTCCCACTCTGATGCTAAACTTCCAAGATGGAAGGCATAATATGCGGCGTCCGGCCCACTTCTTTGGCAAAATACCGCCGAAGCTGCTGCTGCGTCGCTCGCAGCCAGGCGTTATGATCGTAAGGCTCCTTCTCGCCAAGGCGGTTCAAGTTCCGCTTCAGCATCGCCTCCGCCCGCCGCAGCAGCGGTCTGGCGTCCTGCATATAAACGAAGCCGCGCGAGACGATGTCCGGTCCGGCCAAAATTTGCCGCGTCTTGCGGTCGACCGTCATGACGACGATCACGATCCCTTCCTGGGCCAGCTCCATCCGCTCCAACAACAGGGTGTCTTCATGGGTAGGACGCATTTCCCCGTTACTGATGAGCACTTGCCCCGAAGGAATGGTGCGCCCGCGTTTCGCCCGGTTCCGGTACACCGACAACGTATCCCCGATGTTCATGATGAAGATGCGATCCTCAGGAATACCTGTTTGCAGCGCCAGATCACGATGGCTGAGCAGCATCCGGTACTCACCGTGGATCGGGATAAAATACTTAGGACGAATAAAGCTGAGCATCAGCTTCAGGTCCTCCCGGCAACCATGCCCGGACGTATGGATGTCGAAAATCGAGCCGTAAATGACGTTTGCGCCTGCCCGAAGCAGCAGGTCGATGCTGCGGTTGATATTTTGCGCGTTGCCAGGAATCGGCGAGGACGAGTAAATCACCGTATCCCCCGGATAAACCTGCACATTCCGATGTGCACCCGAAGCAATCCGGCTGAGCGCAGCGTTGGGTTCGCCTTGGCTGCCGGTGCAGACAATGAGGACCTGCTCCTCAGGGTAACGGTCGATGTGCTTCACATCGATCAGCATCCCTTCCGGAACGCGGATGTAGCCCAAATCCTGACCGATAGCGAACACTTTCTCCATACTGCGGCCGATAACCGCGATTTTGCGGTTTACGATCGCGGCCGCTTCCACCACTTGTTGAAGCCGATGCACGTTCGAGGCGAAGGTGGCAAATAAGATCCGCCCCCGGCAGCCGCGGAACGACTCCAGGATGGCGTCACCAACCCGACGCTCGGAAGGGGTAAAGCCTTCCTTCTCGCTGTTGGTGCTGTCGGCGAGCAACGCCAATACGCCTTCTCCCCCGACGCTGGCCATCTTAAACAGATCCGCCGGACGGTCCTCCGGGGTGAAATCGAATTTGAAATCGCCGGTATGAACGATCGATCCGTACGGGGTATCTACTACAATGCCAAAAGCATCGGGAATGCTGTGTGTCGTCCGGAAGAAATGCACAGCCAAATGCTTAAATGCATACCGGTCATTTTCATGGAACACATGCAGCTCCGCTTGCCCAAGCAACCGATGCTCCTCCAATTTGGCCTTCACCAAGCCAATCGTCAACGGGCCCCCATAAATAGGCAGCTGCAGTTGACGTAACACATACGGGATCGCACCGATATGATCCTCATGACCGTGGGTCAGGAAAAGCCCTTTCATTTTATGCTTGTTCTCAATCAGATAACTGATGTCCGGAATGATGCAATCAATGCCCGTCAAACGGGAATCCGGGAATTTAAGCCCCGCGTCAATCAAAATGATTTCGTCTCTGAACTCGATGCCATACATATTTTTTCCGATTTCCCCGATCCCGCCGAGTGAAAAGATCCGGACAGGTGGAGGTGACGGCTTCGAACGCCGATTTGTCTTAACTGATTTAGTTGCTGCTACATTCATTAGGTCGATAATCCTCTCTGAAGAGTTCGTTCAATGGGTTCATAAGAATTATACTGAATTATGAGCACAATAACTATTTAATTTTTACAATTCTCCACTGAACCAGATGAATTTACTGCAGAACCTTCACGAAAAGAGGAATTTTGCATAAAAAAGGAAGACAACAAAAAAAGAGCCGTGCATCAACACCGGCTCCTTTGGCAGTGGCTCCATCAACGGATTATACACTTTTCTTTAACTTGCTGATTAATTCCTCATATGTATCGATGACTTGCGGCGTTGCAAAGTTCCTGTATCGTTCGAATAGCTCTACATATTTAACCATGACAGCTCGGTGTGAATTGTTTAATTGATTGAACTGTTCCAAGCTTTTAAGTAAGTAACGAAACCCCTCCGGGTACTTACCTCGGCGGAGATCATAATCGGCTAATTCGATATAAAGTTGGGAGATCCGATCAAGAATAAACTGCGGGCTGTACATTCCCGTAGTCAAGGGCTGATGATCTAAAGCAGCCAAATCTTCTTTAAACCGTTCAAGGATATGTTCAATCGAGAAGTCATGCCGATTGGCGTTTTTAACCAGATTGAAGATCATGAGGATCTTGTCCGCTTGTCTGTTTTCGGAGTAGGTGACATATTCATCGAGTACCGTAATATCCCCGGAGGAAAGCCGGGTTATAAGAGCGTTTGCATAGGCCCATTCACGAAACAGGTTCCGCCAATGTAACGTTTCCGGATCGTTTTCCCGCACCCAACTTAGATCATGATAGCGTTGGATATAAAGTAAGGCTTGGTCATATTCCCCCCGCAAATTATGTACACTCCCAAGCAGCAAATAGGAATACGCCAAATAGTAAAACAAAGGTCTAGTTGTCTTTCGTTGCAAGATCTTTCGCTTCTGTTCCGAAAAGTAATACACTTTGGCCTTGTGCTCCAATCGTTGAGCAATACTCTCCACCCTATCCCATCGGTTTAAGGCACGATAGGTATTGGCCAGATCCCTTAACGCATCGAGTTGACTCGCTTCATCCAGTCGCTCAATATACGGTTCGAACTGGATCGCTGACTGATAGTTTTGATCCTGATTCGTCCCTTGACCGATCAGGAATAAACGATATTGGCAAAGGGCCAACCGTTCGGAGTGCTGCTTGCGCTCGGTCATCGCCACATTTTCGTATAAGATCCCCGCTGCTTCATATTCGCCCTTCTCGTACAATTCTTCGGCCAAATCAAATAAAAGTTGAGCATAAAGCGGGTTGTCCAGCAATAATCCAACGATTTCCCGAATGCGATCAAACTGGCCCAACTCCGCGCAGTTATGAATTAGTGGTTTTACTCTTCGCCAATCCGGATCCTTCTCGTGCAGATACTCGCTGATATAAGTCTTATAGAAATAGCCTCTCGGAAATCCCAGCACCATGGTGATCCGTTCTAATTGATCTACAGCCAGCGGACGGTTTCCGTTCAGAATGGAGCTTAACGTCCCTGGGTTCAGTTCAAGCTGCTTGGCCAATTGAGTGAGATTTAGCTGGTGTCGCACCATATATTCTTCTATTGCAGCGACAATAGTGGCACGCGGTTTCAAAGGAATCCCCCTCTATTTTGCAAAAAAAACTATTCATCCATGATTTTAGGGGATTATGTCTAATTCGAATAAAATGGAAATATCTGCAACCCTGATTTGTTCAAAAAGACCACTCCTCACAACCTTCAATATGAAAAAATCAACCATCCCAAAGGAATGGTTCAACTTTCTATTTTCAAAATAATATTCCACTCGAATTTTGTCAATAATATGCAATAAAGAACTTATGAATTCTTTTTGATAAAATATTGAACTTTGAATACTCTGCAGTTTGCCCCTCCGCTTGGACTAAACTTAATACGAGAGGTGGCCTCTATGGATGTAGCAAAGCAGGTCGGAAAAAATGTCAGATACTATCGCAAGCTCAAAGGGCTTACGCAGGAACAACTGGCCGAGTCGACGGAAACGTACGGTTCCTACATCGGACGGTTGGAACGCGGGGAGCAAAACGTTCAGCTCGAAACGCTGCATAAAATTGCGGATGCCCTGCAGATCAGCGTATATGCTCTATTTCGCAATCCAGGGTACGACGAGCTCCAGGACCAAACTTGGATTTGGCAGATCGTGCAGCTGCTGCAGGAACAGCCAGCCGAGGAACAAGCGCGTGCGTACCGTGTGCTGAAGGAAATGTTTCGTCAAAAATAAAAGGGTTTAAAACGGAATCGATCCGCTTTAAACCCTTTATTTATGTTCGTCTTAGTCCCACAATCCGCTGCGCTCCACGACCTCCAGCCACCGTTTGGCGATGACATCGTGGCCTGCGGCCGTCGGATGGACGCCGTCCCAGATCCAGTAAGCGGCCTCGGCTTTTTCCGTCGCCGCATCAAACGCATCCTGCAAAGGAACATGCACCGTACCAAACTCTTCAGCCAATTGACGAACGGTATCCTGGTACCGTTTGATCAGGCGCTCCCATTCGGTCCATTTTTCCGCCGTAGCTCCGGTTTTCAAAATAAACGGCTCGCATAACACCAGCTTGGTGTTCGGCAATACTTCCTTCGTCTCCTCCAGCAAGTGACGATACGCCCGTTCGAAACGATCCGTTGCCCCGCTAGGTTCGCCGCTCATTTGCCGCCAGGCGTCGTTAACGCCGATCAGCAGACTAATCACGTCCGGCTTCAGACTGATCGCATCCTCGTTCCATCTTGCGTAAAGGTCGGAGACCCGATCCCCGCTCACGCCCCGGTTAATGAATTTTGGCTGCAAATGCGCGTATTCATGACCTAGCTTCGCGGCGATGATGTAGGCATAGCTGTGGCCCAAAATATGATTCAAATCCGTGCCGCGATCCCGATTTCCGTCTGTAATGGAATCCCCCTGAAACAATACGGTCAACTGCTTTTTCATGCGTTTCCCCTCTTTCCTTCCATGATCTCCGTTTCCCATTATAGCTTTGAGAGACAGCGATCCTCCATGGAGAAATTAGTGCAAAAATACAGTTTTCTTCGCGAACTTCAGCCTTTTTTCGATAAATCCCTGCAAAACTGCAGTTATTTTAGACGGAAAACGTCAAACCCCGAATTGGATAAAAAATTCCTGCACTTTTGCATTTATTTTGCGATTTATGCGGAAAATCCCCAAAAAAACGGCACTTTTGCAGGGATTTGCACTTGGGGCCCCTGATTTGCACTCGGGGCCGTCTACTTCACCGCCACAAAAAAGAGCCGGGCCGCCTCATCCACCGCCTCGACCCACTCGAAATCGGCATAGATGCTGACCTCGCGGAAGCCGCAGCGCAGCAGCTCGCTTTTCATCCATGCCGGGTCGTACGCCCGCTGGATATGCGTCTCTTCGAACCGGCGGTACAATTCCGGTCCCTGCTCCTCTTCCCGGGCGAAGATCGTCAGATGATGCTCGATTTCGTTGCGATGCGCGTTTCGCTCGCAAGTCCAGATATACGACACACTCGGCTCGTCCCAAACAAACGGCTGCTCTTCCTCGTACCGGATCAACGTGTGGGGATGGTGCACATCAAACAGGAACGTCCCTCCGGGCTTCAGCCCTTCGTAGGTCCGGCGGAAGGTCCGAATGATGTCTTCTTCTTCCAGCAAATAGTTCAAGCAATCGCAAAAAGAAATGACGGCGTCGACCGGCTCCGGCACGGACCACTCCGTCATATCCTGCTGCACCCAGCGCACGCTGCCCTCGCGGAGTAACCGGGCGCCTTGGGGCGTGGTTTCCATTTTGCGGCGGGCCACCGCCAGCATGTCGGCGGACAAATCGATGCCGATTACCTCGAACCCGGCATTCACCAACGGAATTGTAATGCTGCCGGTCCCGCAACCGAGATCCACGACCGTCTTTGGCATTCCGTACCGTTCCCAAGCCGTGCGGGCAAACCGGATCCAGTCCGGGTAAGGCATGTCCTCCATCAATTCGTCGTACACGTAAGCAAATTTCCGATAAGATGCCATGGGCTTGCTTGTCACCGCCTTCTGTCTAATTGCTGCTGTTGTTTAAGCTTCCGGCTGCCCGTGATCGTCCGTGCCGGCAACTGGAGACTGCACCAAATAGGTCCAGTTCTCTTTCTGGACAACCTTACCTTCCTTCATCAGCTTGCCGAGCGCCCGCTTGAACGCGGACTTGCTGATGGCAAACCGCTGCTTGATCAGGTCCGGCGGCGTCGCGTCGGAATACGGCATGCTTCCGCCCGGACGACTCTCCAAATACGCGAGAATGCGCTCCGCATCCTGGCCCATGCCGATTTCCTTGCGCGGCGCCATCGACAGGTTCACGCGCCCGTCCTCACGGATATGGGCCACCCGCACCTGGACGCGCTCGCCCAGGCGCAGCAAGCGGCTGCGTTCCGAGGCGTGGATCAAGCCAATCGCCCCGAACCCCAGCACGCCGCCTTGGACGACCACAAACGTCCCCATTTGCAGCGGCTTGTAGACGATGGCGTCGAGCCATTGGTTTTTCCACGAGGTTGGAGCATGGAAAGCAAGGGGAGCCAGATCCTGCTCGCCAGCCAGCTTCGCTTTGAGACGGCCCTGCTTGTCGTGCTCCATGATGACGTACACCTGGTCGCCCACCTGCGGATGAAGCTCCTTCATCTCGGGCAGCTCACGGATCGGCAGCAGCAGCTGACGGCCCAGCCCCATCTCCAGGAAGCAGCCGAGCCGCGGATGCACGTCAGCCACCTCAAGCAGCGCCAGCTCGCCTAGCGTGAGATACGGCTTCTTCATCGTGGCCGCCAAACGGTCCTCCGTATCGTAGAACAGAAACACCTCCACCGTTTCCCCCGGCTTCACCTGGCGTGTCAGCTCGGAGTAATGGAGCAGCACATCTTGCCCGCCTGCACTTAGAAAATACCCGTACGGCGATACCTCGCGATCGATCGGTAAAGAGACGATGGTTCCCGCGATCAGGCTCATACCGTCTCCACGACCTTGGCATCCGACCAAAGCCGCTCAATATTGTAATATTCGCGCTCATCGCGATGGAACACGTGCACGACAACGTCCCCCAGATCCATCAGCACCCAGCGGGCGGAATCCAAGCCTTCGATGCCTCGAATATTGGCGCCAACCTCATGCGCTCTTTTGCGAATCTCGGTGGCAATCGCCTGCACCTGCGTATCCGAGTTCCCGTGGCAGATCACAAAATAGTCCGCAATCAAGGAAATCCCTTTCAAGTCTAGCGCCACGATGTTCATTGCTTTTTTATCGTCTGCAGCTTGCACCGCCAAGTTCATCAATTCATTGGAACTAATCGCCATTCATTCAGCCTCCTTAGATTTTTGTCGGTTTACGATCAAATCGTTACGTGCTAATACCGTCAAAGGAAAGATCGGCTTCTCCTTCTCCAGTAAAAAAGATATCGTCGAGTCAAAGCCCGCGATCAGCGCATCCTCCAAACTTGTTTCCGCCAGCTCGCGAATCCTCTCCACGCCCGGGAACTCGCGCCCCGGCTCGATGTAATCTGCCAGACATACGATTTTGTCCAGCAGCGTCATGCCAACCCGGCCGGAGGTGTGGTAACGGATCGCGTCCAGCACCTCTTCATCCTCTATCCCGTAATCCCGCCTGGAGATGAATGCCCCGACCTCAGCATGCAGCAGCTGCTTGTCGTGATTCAGCAGCTCGGCGTTTAAACCGTTGTCGCGGATGACCGCTTCCTGCTCCTCAATCGGCCAAAACTTGGCCAAGTCATGCAGCAGAGCGGCTAAATCCGCTTTGACCGGATCGGCTCCATACCTCTTGGCCAGAATGACCGCGCTCTCCATCACGCCTTCAACATGCTTCCAGCGTTTGGCGGGCATCCCCGCCGAAACGGAGGCGATCAGTTCTTCACGGCTGTAACCCATACAATCCGCTCCTTGTCATATATTCATACACGGCATCCGGTACCATATATCTGACCGAACGTCCGGTGGATAAGCGGCTGCGGATCAGGCTCGAGGAAATATCAACAAGCGGCATCTCCGCAAGCTGCACCGCCTCCTGAATAAACGGAGGCAGCGCGTCCAGTTCCAGAAAGCTTCCGGGGCGCTGCAGCCCGATAAACGAAATCATCCCGGCCAAATCCTCAATCCCTTCCCATTTCGGAAGGTAATTCACCATATCGGCCCCGATAATAAAATAAAACTCCAGATCGGGATGCAGTGCACGCAGCTCCCGGATCGTATCCACCGTGTAGGACACGCCGCCGCGGCGCAGCTCGATATCCAGCGGCTTAAAGGCGGGATTGCTGTCTATCGCCGCCTCGACCATCTCCAGCCGCTGCTGGCCGCTCACGCCGGCCTGATGCTTATGCGGAGGGATATGGGAGGGCATAAACCAAACCTCTTCCAGATGGTATTGTTCTCTGGCCGCCTCCGCCGCCAACAGATGGCCGAGGTGTATCGGGTCAAACGCCCCGCCCATAATTCCGACTTTTTTCATGTTGCGTTGCCTCCAATAACCTTTGAATGCAGCTCGTTTCAAGGCAGCTCGATTTGCTTATATTCACGAGACTCCTTATATAAAATAATCGTCCGGCCGATCAGCTGTACCAGCTCAGCGCCGGCGCCTTGCGCCAGCTCCTCGGCGATTTCCTGCGGATCGTCCAGATTATTGTTCAGCACAGAGATTTTGATGAGCTCCCGGCGCTCCAGCGCTTCCGAGATTTGCTTAATCATATGCTCGTTGGTGCCGCCTTTGCCAACTTGAAAAATCGGCTGCAGCGCATGCGCTAAACTGCGCAGGTAACGTTTTTGTTTTCCTGTTAACATGTCGTATTCAAGACCCCTTAACATTCAATTATGCGACAACTTGCGTTATTGATTCATGCTCTCCAAGACCGCTGCCCGCATCGCACCCACCGGCGCAATCAGGCCAGTCCAACGCTCAAACGCGTAAGCGCCCTGGTAAATGAACAT
Organism: Paenibacillus sp. p3-SID1389; assembly: GCF_025151705.1. Lineage (NCBI taxonomy): Bacteria > Bacillati > Bacillota > Bacilli > Caryophanales > Paenibacillaceae > Paenibacillus > Paenibacillus sp. p3-SID1389. The sequence goes on from NZ_JALXVO010000041.1 coordinate 31,436, forward strand.
CCCCAGCCCGCTGTGAATCGTGCAGCCTTTCGCCTCAGCTTGCACCAGCAGCTCGGTCTTTAGCGGATTGTAGATCAGATCGCTGACCACGATCCCCTCCGGGATGAGCCGCGCATCCAACGGACAATCGCTCACGTGCGGATGCATGCCAACGGAGGTGGTGTTAATGATGAGGTCCACTTCCGGCAGCACCTCAGCCAGCTCATCCATGCCGCAGCCGGTTAAGCTGCCGAGCCCGGACCATTCGGCGGCCAGCTCCTGCGCTTTCTCCCCGGTGCGGTTGGCGATTGTCACCCGCCCCGGCTCCTCCTGCAGCAGCGCGTACACAATGCCCCGGGCTGCGCCGCCGCAGCCCAGCACCAGCACGCGTTTGCCCTTCAGCTCAGGGGCAGCCTCCTCCTTCAGCGAGCGGATATACCCGATACCATCGGTGTTGTACCCGGTGAGCACGCCGTCGTCGTTCACGATCGTGTTCACCGCCCCGATCAGCCGCGCGCTTTCGTCGATGTGGTCCAAGTAGTTCATCACTTCCACCTTATGCGGAACCGTGACATTGATGCCTCGGAACCCCAACGCGCGAATGCCCCGGATTGCTTCCTCCAACCGGTTCCCTTTGACGTGGAACGGCAGGTAAGCACCAGTAAGCCCGCACGCCTGCAAGGCGGCGGTGTGCATCACCGGCGATTTGGAATGCTGAATCGGATCGCCGATGACGCCGAGCAGCAGCGGTTGTCTAGCGCTTCCGTAGTCCCTTGCCTGTGTCTCTCCCCATTTTTCGTGATTCGCCTGCTCTCGCTCTCCCATCGGTTCTCCTCCCGCTCGCCGGACTTTCCGAATAATAAAGGTCCAAATGGGCCTTATTTACTCTAAAGTCCGTTTCTACTCAAAAATAGCGGTAAATTATGGCCTTATTCCACCTGAAAAACGCCGCAATCGCCCCTACTTCGGGCCACGCTCCAAAAATAACACCCATAATGACCGCTATTTTGCTCAATCCTTGCGTTTTCCATCAAATAGCGCCTTTTTTTACCCTTATCTGTGCTGCATGGCAAGACGCTAGCCAGCAAGGCCAGCCAGCGTCCACACCATCAAACCCTTAAATCAACGACGGCCGAACGAGCACCTTCACGCCTTTAGGCACATGCATCGCGACGACCGCACCCGCATCGTTGTTAATTTTGATCCAGCCTAAGCCGGAAATAAACACATCGCTACGGCTGCCCTTCGGAATCCGGAATTCATGGCGCGTCCATTCCGGCAACGCTTCAATATGCTCCTTGCTCGGCGGTGACAGTAATTCCCCGGCATGTTCCGTGAACAACTCATCTGCCCGGGCAAGCTTCGTACGGTGAATCGGCACCCGGATGTTGACGAAACAAGTGAACGACTGGCGCTCCCCTTGAATGAAATCAAACCGGCCAAAGCCGCCAAAAAAGAGCGTCTGTCCCTCATTCAGCTGGTATACCGCCGGCTTAAGCGGCTTGTCCGGCATGATGACGCCCAAATCGGATGGGGCTACCAGCTCGCTGTAGCGGGACGGATACACAATCCCCGGCGTATCAATGATCGCCCGGCCGTCATCCAGCGGGATGTGCACCATGTCGAGCGTCGTGCCTGGATAACGCGAAACGGTCAACTCCTGATCCAGATCGCTGTAATCCCGAATCAACCGGTTGATCAGCGTTGATTTGCCCACATTCGTTGCGCCAACGACATAGACGTCCCGATCGCCGCGGCGTGCCGCCACTGCATCCAGCAGCCGGTCGAACCCGCTGTTCTGCTTCGCGCTGCACAGCACGATATCTTCGACTTTCAGCCCCAAGTCCTTGGCTTCCTTCTGCACCCAGTTGCGAACTTTGTTCCAATTCGTTACTTTCGGCAGCAGATCGATTTTGTTTACCGCCAGCAGCACAGGATTGTTCCCCACAAACCGCTGCAAGCCGGTAATCACACTGCCGTGAAAATCAAACAGATCCACGATATGGATCACCAGCGCTTCCTTGCTTCCGATCTGAGACAACAGCCGCAGGAACTCGTCCTGCTCCACCGTCACCGATGAAGATTCGTTATAGTTCTTGATCCGGAAACAGCGTTGGCAAATCACCGGTTCTTTCGATAAAGCTTGCTCCGGGACGTACCCCGGTTTACTTGAATCCTGCGTTTGCAGCACAGCGCCGCACCCGCTGCAACGAAGAGCGCCTTCTGCGCTCCGTACTTCCGTCATCTCCTCTTGTCCTCCTCGAGCCATAATCCAACCTTGCCCAGCCGCCGCTTCACGATGCGTTCCAACATGCGATTAATTTTCGTACCGAACCCTTCATCCTGGACGGCGATCGGGAGTACGAGCAAGGTAAACAACCCTTGCCGGTTCCCGCCAAAGACGTCGGTCATCATTTGGTCGCCTACCACGATCGTCTCCTTCGGGCCAAGCCCCATCATTTCCATCGCTCGGTGAAAAGCTGCGCCGGACGGTTTTCTGGCTGCGTGTACAAACTCAATATTTAAGGGGTTGGCGAATACCGACACCCGATCCAAATTATTGTTTGACACAATCACGAGTTTAAACCCGCATTTCTTCACTTTCTCAAACCATTCGATCAGTTCGGGAGTGGCCAGCGGCGCTTTGGCTCCGACCAAAGTGTTGTCGAGGTCGGTGATGATGCCGCGGTAGCCTTGGGCATAGAGTCCTTCCAGATCGATATCGAATACGCTGTCCACGCGCATATTCGGTATAAACTTCTCAAACAAATACGTTCACCTCGGTTTCATACGACAAACTATACCATATTATTCCCCCGACATGCTTCTATTTTAAAAAAGAAAACGCCTCCCGCGCAAGCACGGGGGCGTTAACGTTGACAGAGTATATAAGTTTACGATCGGATCATTGACCAAGGGACCGTTTAGGGCCAGGCGGCCAAGCCTGCCTCCAACCGTGACCGCCAACCAATTTGGTTGCCTTTCGCGACAGCTCCCGCGCGGTGCGCCAATCGGCGGCAGCCGGACTCGGGCTGTACATCGCCTGCTCGTATAAGAGCAGCAACGGATCCAGCGCCTCCGCGAGCTGCGGTCGTTCAAGCTTCCAGCGCCCAAACGCTTCCCGCAGCGTTTCCTGGTCGCCGCGGGTGAAGCCTCTTCGCCGCATCCGTCTTACGAGTCGCAGCGTTTCGTAAATCGTCTTCTCCCCCGGCGTCAGCGGGCGGCCCAGCCGCAGCCGGAGCCAGAGGAAATACAACTCCGAGCGCAGTTGATATAAAGTCCAAAGCAATAAGACACTGACGGCCGAAACGAAAATCCGTTGCATGACCACCGGATCCAGCTTGGAGAAGAAGCTTTCTTCGGCTGCAACCACTTCCGTATCGGTGTTCGTATCCACCGTAAGCGTATCTTCGCTCTCCTCCGGCGCCTCCATAATCGGAGAGACGAAGCCCGGCGTCGCCTCAAACGGAATCCAGCCGTAATCGCCGAAATACAATTCCGCCCAAGAGTGGGCATCCGCATTGCTCACATTGTACGCTCGGCCCAGCTCCGGGTTGCGCATCATCATCTCGTCGCTTGGCTGACTGCCGGGAGCGTACCCTTTAACCCAACGTGCGGGGATGCCCAGCGAGCGGGCCATCACAACCATCGCCGTCGAATAGTAGTCGCAGTACCCCTGCCGGATTTCAAACAGGAAGCTGTCGACGAAATCGTCGCTGCGTCTGCGGGTCAAATCCGGCTTGTTCGTATATTCGTAGTTTTGCCGAAGGTATTGCTGCAACAAATCCATTTTCGCGTAGGGTGTCTCGCCTTCTGCGGTAATTTCCTCGGCCAGGTCTTTCACCCGCTGCGGCAGGTTGCTGGGGAGTTGCAAATATTCCTCCGGCGCACCTTCCGGATACAACGCATCGTAACTGACCTGCTCCAACTCCTTCAGTGGGATCAGCGGAATATTGGCAACCACCTTATATTTCCGCGGATAATCCGGCAAATCCCCGGGATCGCGGTAGCCGTTCCAGAACAGCTCCGCCTGTTTGCCGGCCCAGCGCATATCCGCCTGCTGGCGTTCGTCCAGCAATTCGATGCTTTCGATGGCATAACCGCCGAACAAGACCGGGTACACCTTATCGGTACTCATCGTCACGATCTGTTCTACCCGCATCGTTTCCACCTTGCCCGGCTGATCGTGCATGAGCGGGTCGGCGTCCGGTCCGCCGCGATAACGTTCCGTATCCCGGCCTTCCTGCTCCAGGTCAGCCCATCCCTTCCCTGAGTAGATGCGCCGGGTTTCACCGCGCCAATAAGATCTCACCGGCGTTTCGATGGACATAACCGGGCTGTAGCTGAATTCGAATCCGTCGCCTAGCGTTTTGTCATCGCGGCTGTAGCCGGAGACGACCTCCTCTTGTACGGCAGACGGGCTATCCCCCAACGCGCTGGTCAGGGCTGAGGGACCGCCGCCGCCTCCCCCGCTGCGCTTGATCCAAGCCGTATACGGATCGGTCAGCGTAGGCGACACCGACGGCATGCTGATTCCGATCAGCAGTACGCAGGCAAAGACGATAAAGATGTTCACGGCGATCTTAAACGGGCTTTGCCGCAACCGTTGCCAGCCATGCGGATATTTCCGGCGATACTCGTAGAAATGAGCGCTCACCAGCCAGCCGAGACCGGCGAATACAATCCAGGCTACGTTTTGCCATAAATAATAACGTGTAAAAGAGTCCAAAATCGTAAACGCAACCAGATGGACGGCCAAAAACGCCAAAATTCTCAGACGAGTCACGACCAGCCGCAGCGCCGCCTCAAGCAGCACCCAGGCGATTAAGGAAAACCAGATATACGGCGTAAAGGTTAACGCCATGCCGCGAATCTGATCGGGAAAAAACGGGCCAAACGGAACGTAAACCCCGTAACTGGTCAGGATGAACCTCCAAATCAACAGCAGCGCGATGATCTTGATCGTCCATTTCCACGCCGCCTGCACCGGAAGCAGCCATTCAATCAGAGCCATCATAATGATTGTGACCGTCACCAAAGTGGTCGTGACCGAAAACCACAGCGGCTCCGTAAAATCAATCCATTGCATGGCAATGATCACGATCCACAACAGGGTTAAGCTCTGATAAGACTTCGGAAGCTGAGAATTTGCCGTAAGTTTCACAGCTTCGCACCCCCCATCGCTGCGGGAAGCTCGCGCAGAGAGGAGACGTAAATGCCGCGAAGTCCCCGCTCCTGCAGGGTCGCCTGCCATGCGGAACGTTTAACGGTTTGATATGTGTTAGGCGCGCCTGCGGCCACAGCCTTATCCCCGATTTGGATATGATACGGGATCATCTGCCGCGATTTGGCTAACCTAAGCATAGCCAGCACCTTGTCGTCCGCCAGCGGACTGATTAGGATAAAGAACGCGCCCGGCTGAAACAAATCCGGCTTCGCTTCTAAGCGATCCTTGTAGTTGCCGAATCCGTCCGCATCGATATCTACGAGATGGTGCAGCATCTGTTGCCGCTCCAGATAACCTTCCGCCGGCGGGAAGTAACGGAGGGTCTTGCCCATGGTGCACAGCCCCATGCTGATCCGTTCTCTAGCCCCAAATTCCAGCAGCGACGCGGCCGTCGATACGGCCAATTCGAACTGCGGAGGGCGGAAATATCCGCTCGTATGAGCGTCCAGCACCAGAACCATTTTCGGCAGCGATTCATGCTCGAACTCCTTGGACTTCCAGGTCCCCGTCTTCGCGGTGGCGCTCCAATGAATCCGCGAAATCCGATCCCCGTACACATAATCGCGCACCCCGTTGATTTGAGTCGATTCCCGGCGCGACAGTGCAACGGCCGTCTCCGGACCGGCAAGACGCGAATTGCGGCTGTACAGCTCCCAGTGCGGAATAAACGCCGTTCGGGGAAGGATGCGAAACTCCCCGCCAGTCTGAAAGACGCTGGTATGCTCCATGAGACCAAAAATATCCTCAGCACTGCAATTCGTACCGGCAAATGCGTATTTCCCGCGCTCGAGGGGCGGCGTTTTGTACACCAGCTCGGATCGGGAGCTGAAATAAGGCACAATGCTGTCCTCGAACATCCAGCTGTCCCCGTTATGGCGCCGCAGCGTTTCCCTGACGACGATGTAAGGCAGCGGCAAAAATGCCGGAAGCTGCAGCTGCAGCTTCACCACCACCTGATCCCCGGCTTGAAGCAACCCGCCCCGTTCTCCAGAGAGCGAAAGCGTCCGCGAGCCCGTGATCCGTTTGACGCCGCCAAACCCTCCAATCGCCCAGTAGAAGCTCAGCACCGAAACCATCATAAATAACATCAGCGAGGTTTTCCCGCCTTGAAACAAGACATACAACAGGCAGACCAGCCAAACGGACGCCACCCTCCAGAACTTCCGGGAGGTGAGGCCCGCTTTAACGCCTTCAACCAGCGCGCGCATCGGTTACCGTCCTATGGCGACCGGTACGTGGACCTGCCGGAGAATTTGCTGCAGCACCTCGCTGACGTTCCGGTGCCCCAGGCGGGACTCGGGACGCAGCAGAATCCGGTGCTCCAGCACGAATGGCGCGAGCGTCTTAATATCGTCGGGCAGCACATAATCCCGTTCCTCCATGAAAGCATAGGCCTTGGCTGCGGCTATAAAGGCGAGCGAAGCGCGCGGCGACGCGCCCAGCAACACTTCTTCATGCTCCCGTGTCCGGCGAACGATCTCCAGCAAGTAATCGGCAAGCGGTTCGCTGATATGCACGCGCTGAACCTCGCGTTGGATGGCGGCAATCTCCTCCATCGTTGTAACCGATTCCAACTGATCTGCCGGCTGGCCTTGACTATGGGAGCGCAGCATCGCTTTCTCCGTGTCGGCGTCGGGATAACCGATCCCAATTTTCATCATAAAGCGGTCCAACTGAGCTTCCGGCAGCAAATAAGTGCCTTCAAAGTCAATCGGATTCTGCGTAGCGCAGAGCATAAAAGGATGAGGAAGCGGGTAGGTCACGCCATCGGCAGTGACGCTTCGCTCCTCCATGACTTCCAGCAAGGCGGATTGCGTCTTTGTGGTTGCCCGGTTGATTTCATCCGCCAGCAAAATATGCGTCATCACCGGACCTGGCCGGAATACGAAACGTTCTTCATGAGGATGGAAAACCGATACCCCCGTAATGTCGCTGGGCAAAATATCTGGATTACATTGTATCCGCCGGTAGTCTCCGCTCATCGACTTGGCCAGCGCCTTCACGAGCTGCGTCTTACCTGTACCGGGTACGTCCTCGATTAACACATGGCCGCCGGCCAGCAGCGCCGAAAGCAGCAGCTTGATTTCAAAAGACTTTCCTAAAATACACGACTCCAGGTTGTTCTTTACGGCGTTCAAAGTTTGCATCGATTGCTCATGTACGGGCACGCATTTTCCCTCCCAAATAAGACCTGTATATATCTACCTATTTTACATGAAGATAGATAGGGAGTACACTGTT
>NZ_JALXVO010000042.1:0-38363 GCF_025151705.1 Paenibacillus sp. p3-SID1389
GCGACACCAGCGACACCAGCGGTACCAACGGCCCCCAGCTAGCTGCAAGCAGTTCCGCTTAGCACCTTTTCGTTAGGAACGGAGGAAGAGACCAGCGGCGCCGACCATCCCCGCATCATTCCCCAAGGTAGCCGGAACGATTTGCATGCCTCGTTGCACCGGCTCCGGCGTCAATTTGGCGAATACGCTGCGAACTTCGTTAAACAGAATGTCACCGGCTTTGGACACGCCGCCGCCGATGATAAACATCTCCGGATTCAGAACAACAGCGACAGCCGCCATCGATTTGCCCAGATAGAAAGCTGCCCGGTTCACGATGCGAATCGCCGCCTCATCACCAGCTTTAGCCGCATCAAAGACGTCCTTAGCCATAATGTTCTCCACATGAGCCAGCGAGGTCCGGTCACCGCGCGCTACGGCGTCTTTCGCCATGCGAATAATCCCTGTTGCCGAAGAGACGGTTTCCAGGCAGCCCATTTGGCCGCAGCCGCAGCCGATGGCTTCCAGATCCGGAACCACAGACATATGTCCAAGCTCGCCGGCCATTCCGGAGAAGCCTTGATAAATCTTCCCGTTAATAATGATCCCGCCGCCAACGCCGGTTCCCAGCGTGTAGCATACGCAGTTGTCGATGCCTTTTCCTGCGCCGCCCCAAGCTTCGCCGAGTGCAGCCACATTGGCATCGTTGTCTATTTTGATTGGCTTGCCCAATCGCTCCTCCAAAATGTCGCGAATCGGCAAATCCTTCAAACCTACATTCGGCGCCAAAATGATGATCCCTTCGCGGACATTCGTAAACCCGGCGACCCCGGCGCCTACCCCGGCCACCTGTTCCCAGGCAAACGGCGATTCTTCCACGACACGCCGGACGTACTTCTCGATATTCGCGACGACCGTATCCGCGCCCTTATCGACTTCGGTCGGCCCTTCATACGTATGAAGAAGCTGCCCTTCTTCATTGCAAATGCCGACTTTGACTGCCGTACCGCCCAAGTCAACGCCAATGTAGATTTTTTCAGACATGTTCACAAGCCACCTTTTTCTTAAATAATATATAGATCATTTACGTGCCTATACGTGCAAAAAGGCCATTCTCGATCCATCGCCGCTTTAGTCCGCGCCATGACTGAAAACGCCTTCGCAAGTAGTTTTCTCCTACGTACCAACTATAAGCGAACCCATCGGTTCGGTCAAGAGAAGGGAAGAAACGGCAATCCCAATACCGATAAGGGATTTTGCGTAAATGACACAGATCACAGACAAGCGTATACGAACCTAATTTCCCTTGTTCCCCCTTCCTTCTCCCCCGCTACTGCAACTAAAAAAACCGGCATTCGCTAGTGCAAACGCCGGATGTAAACCCAATGAGGCAAGATAAACATGATAAAGCCATCCCTGCTAGGACAAAATACGTTTTTGTCCTTGCAGTTCGCGGATGGGGGCGATGTTCTGCGTGAACTCCAGCGTCCCCAGATAACGTCCATCCTCGCTGCGTACAGCGAAATAGCGGATGTACACAAATTTGTCCTTCACCGGAATCCAGAAGTCCTCGACATCCTTCCGCCCCGCCTTAAAATCCTCCAACAGCTGGTTGACGACATGAACGCTTTGCGGCGGGTGGCAATTTTGTACGGTCCGGCCGATGACGGCCTTCGTCCGGGCAAAGATCCGTTCCTTGCCGTGGGAGAAATATCGGACGACATCGTTCTCGTCGATAAACGTCAGGTCCACCGGAAGATGGTTCATCACCGCCTCCAGCTGCTCCATCGAGAGAACGCCGGTCTCGAATTTGATGTAGCCTTGCGGAACCCCCGCTTCCGTGCCTGCCTGTGCGGTCCCTTTCACTTCTTCGCCCGAGGGCTGCAGCGGCACGCGCTCCGGAATCCATTCACGCTCCGGTGCGGTCAAGCAGAAGCCGATCTGGTCGCTTTCCCGGGCAATGCTCACCCATTCGTCTTCCGTTAACTTTTCAAGGGCCATCGGGAGCAAAATATTTTCTTCCTTAAAAATCATCTCGTTGACTTCCTTAATAATCCGTTCCAGATCCATCACCATCGTCTCCGGATCCGCGCTGCCGTCCGCCAGCTTGCCCTTCGTTTCCTTGATCATCATGCGGATGCCGTCGTCCACGCCCCACATCACCTTGGTTGGGCCGTAGATGCCGTACTTCTCCAGATACGGGAACAGCAGGTTTTCCTTGCGGCTGTAGTGCTTGTCGAGGTCCATCAGCAGGTTTAAATCCTCCAGCAGCTTGAATACGATCTCGCTGCCGGGATCCTTCCGGTACTTGTCCAGGTGAAGCTGCAGCTTGAAGTTCACCAGCCGTTCGATCTCGCGATTTTCCAGCTTAAAGGTATGAACCGGGTGACCCGGCTGCTCCTCCGGCTTGGACGAACGGTGAATGTCCTCGATCGAGCCCTTGAAAATCGCCGTATGCACCGAGCACAGCCGCTGAACCTCCTCGACCGGAATGCCCTCCTCTTCCATCAACGCATGCTCCATCGCGGAAATTTCCGCGACCGTCACGTCACCGACAGCCTCTTCGAACCGTGCCTTTACTTCATCCACGCTCTTCCCCTGATGCAGCTCCTTGATAATCTCCTTTAACAGCTGCTGGCGGCGGCTTTGTTCCGGTGCGCCATACTCCCGATTATTGATCAGTTCGCTCATCGCCCAACCCCTCCTTATTGAATTTCAGCCGAATTTCTGTTTCGATATGTCCCGATGACTTCATTGATAACCATTCTCAATAACAAGGTAGCACAGGGAAAATGTCTGACTTGTGATTTCAATCACAAATAATTCATCGATCCTTCCGTTTCTTTTTGCTCCGTCTTTTGCCAAAATAGAATCAGGAGGAATGCCATTATGCCTATTACGCATTTGCTATATATTGAAGACGATCCCGAAATCGGTGAATGGGTCAGCTCCAACCTGGAAGCGCGCGGGTACGCGGTCACTTGGCTGAAGCACGGGGATCAGGCCGTGGAGAAAGCCGCCGATTGCCGTCTCGTGATCCTTGACGTGATGCTTCCAGGGCTGGACGGCTTCACGATTGGGGGGCGGTTAAAGCAGAAGTATCCGGAGCTGCCGGTATTGATGCTGTCGGCCCGAACTTCGATTGACGACAAGCTGCAGGGACTGAAGTTCGCCGACGACTATTTAACGAAGCCGTTCCATCCGGACGAGCTGGCCGCCCGGATTGAGGTGCTGCTCCGCCGCAGCGGGGGGATCGCCGACCCAGCGCCGCTGCGTATTAAACATTTACTTGTGTATGAGAAAGAAAACCGGATCATCAATCAGGATACCAACGAGGAAATCGTGCTGACCGGCAAGCAGTTTCATATTTTCTCCTATCTGCTGCGCCATCTTAGTCAAATCCTGACTAAGGAGCAGATCTACGAAGCCGTATGGAACGAGCCCTACCTCGACGGGGACAAAACCTTGATGGTCCATATCCGCCACCTGCGTGAGAAGCTGGAACGGGATCCCGCAAATCCTGAAGTGATCGAGACCATCCGCGGGATTGGTTATCGGGTGAGAGCATGAGACTTCGTCCGGTGCGCAAGTTCCGTAAATCCCTGTTGACGAGATACGTCTTGATCTTGGGGATCGCCTTCGTGTTTATCCCTGTCCTGATTCCAGTCAGCTTTATTGCAGCCTGGGGGGTGAATGTCCTCCTAAACCCTGGCCATTATGTGCACGAGAGCCGTCCTTACGGTACCGGACAGGAGATTGAGACCGCTTGGCATCAAGCTGCTGCTGAGTTGAAGGGAGCTCAAGCCGATGCCATCGATGCGAAGCTCAGAGAGATGAAGCTGCTGTATCCTGATGCCGCGCTGTATTGGGTCGACACGGCTGGCCAAACCCGCCTGCAGCTGCCGGAGCAAGAGTCGGTGCCCCAGCAGTGGTCCTTGGAGGATACTATCGCCTTCATGAAGCAACGTGTGGACGCCGACCCTTTTACGGTTGTCGCTTTTATTGGCGGGGACGAACAAGCCAAGCAAGGCTTCATGGTGTTGGAGCTTCCGCGTAAATTTATGGTGATTCAAAAAGGGGAACAGCTTAGTGACATTCGTTTTTACGGGGTGTTTCTAGCGATTCTGCTGGGGGCGTTCGTCCTGCTCTCCTATCTGTTCTTTAGCGATATCCGCAAGCGGCTGCTGCGCCTGGAAGCCGGCATGACCCGCCCGGGTCCCGACGGGCTGCCGTCTCCCATCGAAGAAGGACGCCCGGACGAAATTGGCCGATTGGAGCTTGCTTTTAACCATATGGTGTTCGCACTGAAGGACAGCCGCCAGCGGGAGCGCGAGGAAGAGGAGCTGCGCAAGAGCCTGATCAGCCACCTATCCCATGACCTGCGGACGCCGTTAACCGTGCTGGGCAGCCATCTGTATTCGCTCCGTCAGGAACCCCTATCCGAACAGGGACGACAGTCCCTGGCTTTGATGGAGACGAAAATCAGCGATTTATCCGGACTGATGGATCATCTATTATCGTATAACCTGCTCTCCAGCGGACGGTATGCCATGTCTTTGGAGCGGCTGGATATCCTGCGGATCGTGCGGGAAAGCGCGGCCGCCTGGTACCCCGTCTGGGAGAAGAACGGGATTACGGCCGATATTGAGCTGCCGGAGCAGCCGATCTACTGGAACGTTGACGCCCAAGGGTTCCGCCGCGTACTCGATAACTTGTTCCAGAACCTGGTCCGCCATGCTGGATCGGGCCGTTATGCCGGGATTGCGGTAGAGCAATACGAAGGCACCACGGCTCTCACGATCAGCGACCACGGCCCTGGAATGGAGTCGGTTTCCGCTAGCGGAGGCGCGGGGCTTGGCCTGCAAATCGTCGACCTGCTGCTGCGGGAAATGGGTCTCGCACGGGCCACCGTATCGAGCGAAGCTGGAACGAAAGTTTATATTTATCCAATGGCGCTATTGTAATTGAGATGAGGCGAGGGACTGTTTACAGTCCCTTTTTTCATGCCCCAAAATTAAACGAATCTTAAACTTCTCCTGTCTTTGCCTTTAACCTCCGGGCGATATGATCATGACGAGGTGATAATTCGTGAATGAAATGATCATTCAAACGGAAGGTTTAACGAAAACATACCGCGGCCGCTACGCAGTGGACCACTTAAACCTGGAGATCGCGAAGGGGGACATCTACGGGTTCCTCGGACCTAATGGTGCAGGGAAGACGACGACGATCCGCATGCTGCTGGGCTTAATCCAGCCGACTTCGGGTACGATTCGCATCTTCGGCCGCGAGCTGCACCGCGATAAGCTGGCAATCCTGCGCCGTATCGGCTCGCTGGTCGAATCCCCGTCTTATTACGGACATTTGAGCGCCATCGACAACTTAGAGGCCATCCGCCGCATCTTGCAGGTGCCGAAATCGCGCATCGACGAGGTGCTGGACATCGTCTCGCTGACCAGCGACGCACGCCGGCCGGTGAAGGGCTTCTCCCTCGGGATGAAGCAGCGTCTGGGCATCGCCGCGTCGTTGCTCGGCAACCCCGAACTGCTCATCCTGGACGAACCAACCAACGGGCTGGACCCGTCCGGGATCCACGAGATCCGCGAATTAATTAAGAGCATGCCGAAGCGTTACGGCATCACCGTGCTCGTATCCAGCCACCTGCTCGGGGAGATGGAGTTGATGGCCAGCAAAGTGGGCATTATCCGCGAAGGCCGGATGGTGTTCCAGGATACGATCGACAATCTGCGGCTCCGCGCAGCTCACGATATGGAGCTCGTTGTTTCGGAGCCGGATGAAGCGCTTTGGATTGCCCGTGATCTGGGCGCCATCGGCAAGCTGCAAAGCGGAGTTCTCTCGTTCCCAGGGATGGCTGACGCCCAGGTCGCCCGCCTGGTCAAACAGCTGGTGGAAAACGGACATGCCATTTATCGCGTCGAGCAGAAGAAGAAATCGCTGGAGGACATCTTTATGCAGGTAATCGGGGAGGGGGCCGCGGTATGATGTTACGCTCCCTCTCGGCCGACTTCCTGAAGATCCGGCGCAAAGGCATCTGGTTCCTGATCTTTCTTGCTCCGCTCGGGTTGGTCGCCATGCAGGCGCTCAATTACGGGCTGCGCTTCGACTGGATGATCAAGCAATATGCCGATGACCCGTGGGGAGGCCTGCTGCAGAACATTTCCTTCTTCGTGCCGATGGCCATATATCTGGGATGCACCCTAGTAAGCTCACTAGTGGCGAACGTCGAGCATCAGCTTAGTTCCTGGAAGCAACTGCTGGCGCTGCCGATCTCACGGACCGCCGTGTATTGTGCTAAATTTCTGTTGTGCTTCCTGCTGCTGTCCGTTTCCTGCGTATTGCTTTCGGTCGCGACCGTAATTCTTGGTATAGCTCTCGGTTTTGAGGCCGGGTCCATCCCTTACGTGGATTTGGCGCGCCTTGGATTTTATCCGTTTTTTGCCGCGTTGCCGCTGCTGGCCCTCCAGCTCTGGCTTTCGCTCACCTATCGGAACCAGTCGTTGCCGGTATCCCTTGGCGTCACGATTTCGATCCTTTCGCCGTTTACATTGAACCTGTCCGAGTGGTTTCCGCTGAACTGGCCGGTGTTCGGGTTCGAAGGCCCGCACCGCGAATGGTTTGTCGCAGCCGGGCTTGCCTGCGGCGCAGGAATCCTGCTGACCGGACTTGTTCATTTCAACCGAAAGGACGTGGATTAATATGAAGACGTTCCTGAACGTCTTGGCCGCAGAACGGCTAAAAATGGCGCGCTCGCGCCTCTGGCTCATCCTGCTGGTCAGCCCGGCCCTGTCTGCCTTGATCGGCGCCTTGGTCAATCTGCCGAAAGGAGCCAATGCGGAAGTCTGGCCGCTCCTGATCAGCGCCATGTCGATGCTGCACGCGCTATTGTTTCTGCCGATCATGTCCGGCTTATTTCCGTCGTTCCTCTGCCGTTACGAGCACACCGGCGGCGGTTGGAAGCAGCTGTTGGTGCTTCCCGTCTCACGGAGCGCCGTTTATCTGGCCAAGTTCACTGTCGTTGCCGTCTTGTTGGCGGCATCCCAGCTGCTCTTTCTAGCCGCGCTGCTGATTGTAGACCAAGTCCAAGGGATCGCTGGCCCCTTGCCATGGGGGATGATCGCAACGAGCCTCATCGGAGGCTGGATTGCCTGTATGCCGCTGGTTGCCTTACAGCTGGGCGTCTCCCTGGTGTGGTCCAGTTTTGCAGCTCCGCTTGCGGTGAACGTATCGCTGACGATTCCGAACCTGCTGATCATCAATTCGGCCAAGATCGGCCCTTTCTATCCTTGGGCACAGCCGCTGCTGGCCATGATGCCGCGCGGACAAGCGAACTACGGTGCCTTTAATCTGCCGTACGAGAGCCTGTTCATCACGGTCCTCGGCATCTTCCTGTTGTTCCTGATCGCCGGCATGCTGTACTTCCGCCGCAAAGCGGTCTAATACAATCGCCCCGCAGCCGTTCTGCCCCTGTAAATGACGAAAGGCCTGTAGATGAGCTGGATGAGCATGTTGCCCATCCTAACCCTCTACAGGCCTTCTTATTTTATGGGGAGGTTATTCATCATTCATTTGGCTTTCAAGCAAGGCAAGTGAAATGCCCGATTATTCTTTGACGCCGCCCAACGCTACGCCGGCAATAATATACCGGGACAGCAAGAAGTAGACGATAAACAGAGGCAACGCCGTCAAAGCCAGACCCATGTAAATTGAACCGAATTCCGTCTTGTAAATATCGCCGCGCAGCAAGCTGACCATAATCGGCATCGTATATTTACTCTTATCTGTCAACAAAATGAGCGGCATAAACAGGTTATTCCAGTTCGCGACAAAGGCAAAAATCGCTTGCGTCGCAATCGCCGGCATCATCAGCGGCAGAATGATCCGGTTAAACGTCTTAAATTCGCCGGAGCCGTCGACACGCGCCGCTTCAACAATCTCAAGCGAGAGAGTACCCAGCAGGTACTGGCGCATGAAGAACACAACCGCTGGAGCCGCGATGGCTGGCAAAATCAAAGGCAACAGGTTGTTGGTCCAATGAATTTTGTACATAAATTGATAGAAACCAATCGAGCTGGCTTGAGCCGGAATCAGCATCACCGCCATAATAAAGGTAAAGAACGGCTGCCGCAACTTCCAGTTATAAGCGACCAGACCATAGGCCGTCAGGGACGAGAAATAAACCGTCAACAAGGTAGCCGATCCCGAGATAATAAACGAGTTTATGAACCCTCGAACCGGATCAAAGCTCTTGTCCAGCAGCACCTTCAGGTTGCTCATCATATGAGTGGATGGAAGCAACGAGAGGCCCGCTTGAATTTCCGCCGTCGAACGCGTAGCGTTCACGAACATGATCCAGAATGGAAGGATACTGAGGAGTGCCAGCAAAATACATACGACATATACAATCGTCCGATTAATTCGGAGGGCGACCGCACTGCCTTCTTTAATTTTTTCCATGGCTTACACCTCCCCTTTCATTGCTGCACGCTCTGCTTTTCTTTGTTCTTTGATCGCTTTATTTAATTTCGCCGCATCCCGGTCACGCATCAGATAGAACAGGATGGCGGACAACACGGCAGCAATAACGAACAGAATCATACTTGCGGCTGCCGCACGGTTATACATATAACTTCCTTTAAACGCTTGCCCGTAGATAAACATCGAGGTGGTCAGCGTTGCGTCGTCCGGTCCGCCTTGAAGGAACAGCTGCGGAATATCGAACATCGTCAGACCGCCGATCATCGACGTAATTAATGTATATAACATGATGGTGCGCAGACTTGGCAGTGTAATCTTGAAGAAGGTCTGCCAGCCGTTGGCTCCGTCAATCGCAGCGGACTCGAAGATCGACGGATTGATCCCCATTACACCTGCAATCAAAATAATCATGGTGTTCCCGTACCACATCCAGAATTGAATGAAGGAAACGATCCCACGTGCGGTCGTCTTATCCTGCAGGAAGAAGATCGGAGCATCGGACCAACCAAGCAGCTGGAACAAGCTGTTCACCGGCCCCATCGGATATGCAAACAGAGAGCTAAAAAGCACTGCAATCGTACTTGCAGTGATAATATTCGGCATATAGAGCAGGATCTTAAACGCGCCCTGGCCTTTAATGTTCAGACGTTTATTCGTAAACCAGGCCGTCAGCAACAGCGCAAGACCTATCTGCGGAATAAAGTTAACGATCCAGAGGATAAACGTATTCGCGAGAGATTTCTTGAAAGAAGCATTTTCTAGAATCAGATCTTTAAAGTTCTGAAACGGATTATCGAGAATTTCCAATGGTTTGGGGATGATCCCCTGTAAATTAGTGAAGCCGATAACGGCGGTATATAGAATCGGATACAGTGAAAAAACCAAAAAAGCCAACACAAATGGCAACGTAAAATAGTAACCGTATCTCGAATAATTGACACCTTTGCGGCGCATGCTTTCACCTCTTTCATGGATATGAAGGGGCGGGTTATACTCCCCGCCCCTTCGCATCTACTGCGTATTCTTATTCGCTGTCGATGCCAAGTTGGTCTTTCACTTGTTGTTTGAAGGTTTTGATCGCATCGTCACGGGATTTGTTACCTGCCGTGTATTCACGAACTTGATCGCGCCACAGTTTGTTGATCGTTTCGTCGTATTGCGTCAAGTTCTTACCGGAAGCATTTTCGTTCGCTGGAACGAAGATGTCAAACATGTTTTGACCGCCCAGCATTGCAACTTCACCGTTCGATTTCGCCATCACCACGGAGGAAGCTACGCTATCCTTCGTACCTGCTTCGCCCTCTTTCATCGTACCGTTTGCCCAATAGTATTGGAGGCCGGTTTCGGAGGTATCCAGCGTTACCCAGTGAATGAAATCAGCAACCGCTTTCTTCTTCGCTTCGTCTTTCGTTACGTCTTTGTTAGCCAAGAGCCAAGTACCGCCCCAGAAGAACCCTGTTGGAGATTCAGTTACAGCCCAATCACCGTTTGTATCTTTAACTTGACCGTTCATGACATAGTTGATCAACCAAGCCGGACCAAAGAACCCGAAGATCGGTTGAGCGCCGGAGCCAGACATGTCAGCATACCAAGCTTCCGTCCAGTCTTGCGTATCGTTGTGGTAACCGTTGTCTTTCAACTTCTTGGAGAGATCCAAGAACTCTTCACGCTTCGGATCGATGTAAAGTTTGCCGTCAACAATCCAGCCTTTGTCCGAGCTGTTTTCGATCGCGTGCCAGATATCACCGTCACCGGATACGATACCATAGCCTTTAGCTTTCAGCTTCGCAGCTGCATCGAAGAACTTATCCCAACCAGGACCAACTTCATTTTTGATAGCAGCTGGGTCATCTGTCCCGAATACGTCTTTCGCAATCGAACGACGATAGATGAAAGCGCCGCCAGTTGCTTGGTAGCCAAGAGCTTTCAGCTCGCCATCTTTACTACCGATATCTACGGAGTATTGAGCGATGCCAGCATCTTTAACCATTTGGTCAGTCAAGCCCAGGTCAGCGTAGTTCGCTGCATACCCGGAAGCGTCGCCTTGCGTATATTTCAGAACGAACGCTGCTTCAGCAGCATAAATGTCCGGGGCGTCTTTGCCGCCGCCAGCCAAAGCTTGGTCAAGCGCAGGTTGGTAAGCGCCATCCGTTGTAGCGATAACCGTTGTTTTGAATTCAACATTAGCGTCTGGATGCGTTTCCAAATATTTTGTAGTCATATTTGGAATTTCATCCGTGAAGCTCCACAGATTGATGGTAACCTTTTCGCCGCTGGAACCTTTACCTGCGGAAGAATTCGTTTCCGTAGGTGTTGTATTGTTCGAGGACGACTCATTCTTGGAATTGCCGCCGCAAGCCGTGAGAGCTGTTGTCATCACCAGCAAGGCGGAGATCCCGATCAACAGGTGTTTCATACGTTTCATGCGTTTCATGCTTTGCCTCCCCTTTTGTTTACTCTTCTCGGTATTTTGTAACCGCATTCAAATTTTAATACATCTTTTTGTTCTCCATAAGTAAGCGCTTATTGGGAAAAGTTCAACTATTTTTGGGTCTTGAGATCGAGGGGGCTTCTTCAGACTCAAATCAGAATGACAATTGTCATCTCAATGTCATGACAGTCCTTACTAACAGAGGGGCCTCAGTTCCTTTATGCTTAAGTTAACCGAGGAAGAAATAACCAAGATGAAACTTGATCGGAGGCGAAGCTTTCGTGGAACCTATTATTGAAATGAAGGACGTCAGCAAGAGCTTCAAAGATAAAAAAGCGGTAGATCATCTATCATTTACCATTTCCAAAGGCACCATTACCGCTATTCTAGGACCAAATGGAGCCGGGAAGACGACGGCAGTCTCCATGCTGCTCGGCTTGCTGGAGCCAACAGCCGGAACGATCAAGCTGTTCGGGAAGCCGCCCAAAGACCGCTCAGTCCGTGAGCGGACCGGTGCGATGCTGCAAGAGGTCAGCGTGATGGATCGGCTGAAGGTGCGCGAGATACTTGAGCTCATTCGCAGCTACTACCCGAACCCGATGACGATGGACGAATTGGTCCGTCTGACCGGGCTTGGAGATGGCGATCTGAACCGATATGCCGAGAAGCTGTCCGGCGGGCAGAAGCGCAGCCTTAGCTTTGCCCTTGCTTTGGCGGGGAACCCTGAACTGGTCTTCTTTGATGAGCCCACAGTGGGGCTGGACATCACGGCGCGCCGCCGCTTCTGGGACAGCATCCGCAAGTTGGCCGCGCAAGGGAAGACGATCGTCTTCACGACGCATTACCTGCAGGAAGCCGACGATATCGCTGATCGGATCCTGCTGTTTAACCGGGGATCCTTGGTCGCCGACGGCACGCCCGAAGCGATCAAATCGCGTATTGTCAAACGTTCGATTTCCTTCCTTGCCGACGGCGACGGCCCAGAACTGCGGAGCCGGCTGCTGGCGCTCTCCCCTGTCGCGGAATGCTACAACAAAGACGGACGTATCCATGTGACAACGGATGATACAGATGCAGCGTTAGCTGCCTTGTTTACCGCCGGTCTGCCCGTGCATGACGTACAGATCGAGCAGGGACGGCTGGATGAAGCTTTTGAGCAGCTTACAGGAAACCATGAAGAGGAGGCGGTCTAACGATGCGTACCATTACGATGCAATGCAAAGCGGAGATGCTGCGGGTGATCCGCAATCCCTATTATGTATTCTGGTCGCTGCTGATGCCGGTCTTGTTCTACTTTATTTTCACGCGGGTCGTAAATACCGGGGCCGACAATCCGGGCGAATGGCGGGCGCATTACCTGATGTCGATGACGACCTTCAGCGTGATGGGGTCGGCGATCATGACTCTGGGCATCCGGCTGGTGCAGGAGCGCACCCAAGGTTGGGCCACCTTCATGCGAATCACGCCGCTGCCCGGTTCGATCTATTTCTTCGGCAAAATGTTCGGCCAAACCATGATGCATCTGTTTTCCGTTGTGTTTATTTTTATTGCCGGGTATTTGATTAACGGGGTATCGCTGCCTTGGCATTTGTGGATTTACAGCGGATTGTGGATCGTCGCGGCTTCACTTCCTTTTCTCGCGCTGGGTACGCTGGTGGGGCTGATGAAACGCGTGGATACGGCGAGCGGCGTCAGCAACGTTTTGTATCTGCTTCTAGCCGTCTCAGGCGGCATGTGGATGCCATTTGAAGTGCTGCCCAAGGTGATGCAGGCCATCGGCAAATGGCTGCCCTCCTACCAGTTCGGAAGCGGTGCCTGGTCCATCGTTCATGGGGATGCGCCGAGTTGGCAAAGCGTGCTGATTTTGCTGGGCTACCTCTTTCTGTTTATGGTACTATCCACATATATCCGAAAAAAACAGGAAGCGGTGTAATTTCAAATGCGGTTCGGCAAGTTCGAGTTCGAATGGTTTCCGAAAAAATACGGCTGGTTCCCCTACATCTGGCCGATCTACTTGGTTCTTCCTTTCTTCAACATTCGGGGAGAGCATGGAATCAAGCTGTGGATCGGCTGCGCGATGATCGTCTTGTTTGCCGTGACCTACCGCCAGTTATATTGGGTTACCGGCAAAGTATTTAACCTCTGGCTTGCGCTGCAAATGGCACTCATCCTCGCGCTCTGCATGTTCTATAGCCCGTATAACTTCTATTTGGGCTTCTTCACCTCGAACTTTATCGGTTGGTACACCGATCACAAGAAGTTCCATGTCGCCATTTCCTGCTTTGCTGCGGTGGAGGTGCTGTCGCTCCTGTTCGGCGCCCGGGATCTGGTGGCCGGCGACCTGCCGTTTATGATGCCCTTCCTCGTGATCATGCTGGTGATGCCTTACGGCATCCGTTCGATGGCGAGACGGCAGCAATTGGAGCAGGAGCTCGACCGGGCGAACGAGCAGATTAAGGAGCTGATCAAGCGGGAGGAACGCATGCGAATCGCCCGCGATTTGCACGATACGCTTGGGCATACCTTATCCCTGATCACGCTCAAAAGCCAGCTCGTCGAGAAGCTCGCCGCCAAAGACGCCGAACGGGCCCAAGCCGAGGCGCGGGAGATCCAGCGCACCTCCCGGGCCGCGCTGCGGCAAGTGCGGGAGCTCGTCTCCGACATGCGGGCGATCACCGTCGCTGAGGCGCTGGCGGAAGCCGGCGAGATCCTGCGTGCGGCCGACATCGCCTTTGACGTAGAAGGCGATCCGCGGCTGACCGGCGTGTCGGACTTGACGCAGAACATCGTCAGCCTCTGCATTAAAGAGGCGGTGACGAACATCGTCAAGCATAGCCGGGCCACGCGCTGCGCCGTCACGATCGAGACCGCACCGGCGGAGGTGCGGCTGCAGATCGAGGACAACGGGATCGGGTTGTCCTCGCGGAAAGTGGGCAGCGACGGGGTGTCCTCGCTGCCGGGCAACAGCGCCGCGGGCAACGGCCTGAAGGGCATGGCCGAGCGGTTGTCGCTGATCGACGGCACATTAACCGTCGGAGCGGGGAGCCTGGAAGGCTCGGACGGTTCCGAGGCCGGCTCCGGCCGGGGCACTCGGCTGCAGATCACCATCCCGCTGATCGTGAAAGAAGCTGCCAAAGAAGGTGAAACCGCATGATTCGCATCGTCATTGCCGAGGATCAACGTATGCTGCGGGGAGCGCTGGCCTCCCTGCTCGATCTGGAGGACGACCTCGAGGTTGTCGGTCAGGCAGGGGATGGCGCGGAGGCACTGGCGCTCATCGAGAAGCTGCGCCCCGATGTCTGCCTAATGGACATCGAGATGCCGCTGATGAGCGGACTGGAGGTGGCCGAGCGGCTGCAGGCCCAGGGATCGCCGTGCCGCGTTATCATCCTGACGACGTTCGCGCGGCCGGGCTACTTCGAGCGGGCGGTGAAAACCGGCGTCCAAGGCTACCTGCTCAAGGATGAATCCAGCGATCGGCTGGCGGAAGCGATCCGGCGGGTGAAGGCCGGCCACCGCGAGGCTTCGCCGGAGCTGGTCTTCGGCAGTCTCCGCCGGGACAATCCCTTGACCGCCCGCGAGCAGGAGATTCTGAGGCTGGCCGCCAAAGGCTGCACCGCCAGCGAGATTGCGGCTTCCCTGCACTTGTCCTACGGCACCGTCCGCAATTATATTTCCGAAATTTTGAACAAGCTGGAGGTCAAAAGCCGCATCGAAGCGGTCCGCCTCGCCGAAGAGAACGGTTGGATTTAAGCACGCGTGTGAGACGTGCAAAAGGACGCCGAGGTCGGCGTCCTTATGAGTTATTTTCGGGATGCAATCTATTCGATTTTTCGCATACATCCAAACGTTTGACGATCAAAAATCCGAATTGTATTCGATTTTTCATATAGATTCTTGGAGTTTGGGGTGGGATCGGCAAAATCTGTATGAAATTTCATATACAATCCTTTGAAATCGCCGAAATCCCCAAAATATACTTGATTTTTCGCATACATTAGGACGGCAAAGTGACATCCCCTGACTTCCCCCGTGATTCCTTCCCCAACTTTAACTCCCGGTCGGGCCGCTCCAATCATGCACCATGCTGCCCTCCAGGAACTTCTCGCAGTCCATGGCCGCCATGCAGCCGGACCCCGCCGCGGTGATCGCTTGGCGGTAACGCGTATCCTGTACGTCGCCGCAAGCAAATACCCCCGGCACGTTCGTCTCCGTGGTTCCCGGCTTCACAACGATATAGCCGTGTTCGTCGGTCTCCACTGCGCCGCCGAGAAACTTCGTGTTTGGCGTATGACCAATCGCCACGAACACCCCGTCGGCCTCCAGCAGCTCCTCCTGGCCATCGGCATTGTTCCGCACCTTCAGGCCCTTCACTTTGACGCCGCCCTCATCCGTCACCACTTCCAACGGTGTACGGTTCAGTGCCCAGCGGATTTTCTCGTTGGCTTTGGCGCGATCCTGCATGATTTTGGAGGCGCGCAGCTCCTCCCGCCGATGCACGATCGTTACCTCGGTCGCGAATCGCGTCAGGAAGTTCGCCTCCTCCATAGCGGAGTCACCGCCTCCGACGACGAGGAGTTTTTTGCCGCGGAAAAAGAACCCGTCGCAGGTCGCGCAGGTACTAACCCCTCGGCCCACGTTCTCTTGCTCGCCTGGGATACCCAGATATTTCGCCGATGCCCCGGTCGATATAATTACCGATTCGGACTCTAGCACCTGACCGCCTTCCAGCGTCACTTGAAACGGCCGCTTGGAGAAATCCACCTTCTCCACCCAGCCGCTCCGAAATTCTGCACCAAACCGTTCCGCTTGCTTGCGCATGTTATCCATCAGCTCAGGGCCCATAATTCCTTCCGGAAAGCCAGGAAAATTTTCCACTTCCGTCGTCGTGGTCAACTGGCCGCCCGGCTCCAATCCCTCGATCACCACCGGGCTCAGATTCGCCCGCGCCAAATAAATCGCCGCCGTTAATCCGGCCGGCCCCGTTCCAATCACCAATACTTTGTGCATACGCTCGTACCTCCTTGGTTCCTAGGAAATAGCTCGACCCGTCGATTCCTATGTAAATGGAATACTCCATCAAATTTTCCCCAAGTTGGACCTGCTTTACCCATCAAACTATTGGACCGAAGGAAAAATCTCCGCGAGCTTCTCCTTCACGCCGCATACTTCATCCACCCGTTGAACATAACGGCGTGCCGTAGAGGCGGAAATATTGTATTTCTGCGCCACCTGCTCGTAAGTGACGGATTGTCCGTGCATTTTGGCCGTCAAGTATTCAAGTGCCGCGGCCCAGCCCTCCAAATGGGAGACCGTTGGCGTATCCGGATATAACCGGGTGAGAAAATCCGCCCACAACGTCTCCATATCATGCTGCTGCTGAAGATCAAAGCTCCGCTTCATCCGCTCCAGAGCCAAATCCACAACCGCTTGCCACTCGCTCCGCCATACCGGCAGCTGCGTGGTCACCCGGCTTGGATCGACCAGCGTTGTCGTCGCACCGGAACGAACCGGCAGCGGCTGGTTCACGCCGAGATTGCGGAGCACGAACAAAGCCATTTCCTTCAAATACGCATCTTCCTCCGGCTCCAGCAAGAAGGCTTGCAGCGCCTCCTCAACCTCCCGGTCAGCAATCAGGCCCATCGCCTGAATGACTTGAAGCTTGGTTTTGTTGTCCCCGTGGCGCAGCGCCCAGAAGAATGAGGAACGAATCAGCGGGTTCTCTTTCATCTCGGCCGGGATTCCTTCTTCTGAAGCCTCCCACCGCTTCATTTGCTCCTCGAACGGAAGCAGGTACTGATAATTGACAGGAACCGGTTCCGCCTCGGGATGCTCACGCTCCTGGGACAGAATATTCAAATAATAGCCCGGCACGCTCGATTTCGGATCCAGCCTTTTCGCCGTATTCCATAGCTGCTCGGCTTCAGCCTTCCGTCCCGTATGGTAGGCAGCCACCGCAGCATAGTGATACAGGCTGGCATCCAAGTTCGTCTCATTCCCGCGCATCAGCCGCATAAAATGGCCAAAGGCCGCTTCGTGCCGCCCCAAGATGCCCATGGTTGTCGCCAGCTTGAACACGTGCTCTTGGTGGAAAGGAACGATATTTTCCAATCGGCCGGCCAACTCTTCCAGCGCCTCGCGGTTTCCAGCATGCTGATAAAAAATCGCCAGATTACATAAGGCGTGCAAATTTCCGGGATCCTTCACCAGCACCTCTTCCACGGTTTCCACCGCCTTGTGGAACAATCCCAGGTAGTAATACCCTAATGCGAGATTGTTACGGGCCGCCAGGAAATCGGGAAGGCTCTGCACCAGCTCCTCCAGCATTTTGACGGCTTGAGCGAACTTACCTTCTTCTAGCAACGCACGCGCCTGATCGTGCTCATAGACGCCATGCCGCGATTTGATGCTCTTTAATTTCGTTGGGCGGTCCAGCTCGTATTGCAGCAGGTCGATCATCTCCTCGGCCTCGCTCAGGAACTGCCCCTGTTCATCCTCCTCCAAATAGCGGATGAGCGCTTCTTCGGCCGCTTCAAACATATCCATATTGGCGTAATTGTTCGCCATATAGAAATAACATTCCGTCATGGACGGGTCGATCTCCTCCAGCACGGTCTGGAGCACCTCATTGGATGCCGCATAGTCCCCCATCTCCGATAGAATACCGGCCATATTGCAGTGGTTCACCGGGTTGTTCGGCTCGTATTCTACGGCTTTGCGGAAATATTTTAATGCCTTGTCGTAGCGATAACGGTCCAACGAAGAAACGGCTCTCTCGAAGAAAAATCCCGCATCCATCGAGATCGGCAGCACTTTCCCCCGCTGGGTTTTAGCCGGTCGCTTTCTTTCCTTCAAGCAAGGCACCTCCTTTGATTTCATTCTTCCAAGTCTACTTTCCGTACGTTTCAGGTAAACTCTCCATTCCACAGTATAACATAGGAGAAGCTGTCCTCCCACGGGGAATCCGAGCGGAAAATAACGGATGCGCCGCTACTGGAAGGAAATCCACTCTCCGCAGGCGAATAATTGAGATATTTGCAGAGAAAGGAGCTATTTCCATTATGGAGTTTGTTTGGGAAAACACGGTTGTTGCCTTATTGATATTCGCACTGGTGATTTACATCCTCTGGTCCATTTTTTTCAGAAAAAAACGGCACTAAAGTTGAAAAGAACGCATGCACACAAGCGGTAAAAAAAGGAGTCTTCCGAACGATGGACACGAATCAACCCCTATTTACGACGATCGACGAATATATCGCCCAATTCCCGCCAGAGATTCAGGACAGATTGCAGCAAATCCGTAAGCTGGTTCAGGAGGTTGCGCCTAACGCAATCGAGCGGATCAGCTATCAAATGCCGACCTTTGAAACCGATGGCAGAATCCTGGTGCATTTCGCAGCGTTTAAGAAACATATCGGTTTTTACCCAACCCCCAACGGTACTAAGGAATTTGCGGAGGAACTGTCCCATTACAAAGGCGGGAAAGGGTCAGTACAGTTTCCCTTGGACCAGCCGCTGCCGTTGGATCTGATTCGCCGCATCGTTCTCTTCCGCGCGGCGGAAAACCGCCTGGCCGCCGAAGCCAAAGCTGCTAAGAAGCGTAGGAACCAATAACTCGTGAACAAAAAAGCCGCTTCTTCAGCGGCTTGGCTTTTTACTTGAATGATGTTGGACTTCTAAATGCCTCGATCTTTGAACAAAGCGGCAATCGAACCGCCCTCTAGAATAAACTGCGTCGCCCGAGCCAACATCGGCGCTACAGAGAGCACCTGCACATGGGGCGAATGCAGCTCCGGCTGCGCGATCGAATCGGTGACGACCACTTGCCGGATATTGGGATGCTTCAGCTTCTCCAGGGCATTGTCCGAGAAGAGCCCGTGCGTTGCGCACACATAGGCGTCCTCCGCGCCCCGTTCCTTTAACCCTTCGACAACGTTTACAATGGTGGAGCCAGTGTCGATCAAATCCTCGATGATAATCGGCGTATGCCCGGCCACGTCGCCGATCACATGCGTGATCACCGACTGGTTGTGCGCGGGACGCTTCTTAATCATGATGGCAAACGGCGAGTCCAGTCCGTTGGCCAGCTTCTCCGCCATCGAGGCCCGTCCCGCATCCGGCGAGACGATCACGGGATTCGGAATCTGCTGGGCCCGCAGGTAATCGGTCATCAAGTCTAACGCGGTCAGATGATCGACCGGAATGTTGAAGAAGCCCTGAATCGCCGGCGCGTGCAAATCGATCGTCACGACCCGACTCGCCCCAGCCGTCGTCAGCACATCAGCGAGCAGCTTAGCCGAAATCGGTTCCCGCGGCGCGGATTTACGCTCCTGCCGGGCGTAGCCGTAATAAGGCATGATGACGTTCACCGTGCGGGCGGAAGCCCGCTTGGCCGCATCGATCATCACCAGGAGCTCGACGAACATCTCATTAATCGGATGGGATAGCGACTGTACGAGAAATACGTCATAATTACGGATACTTTCCTCATAATGCACATAAATTTCTCCGCTTTTGAAGCGCGACAATTTCACCTTCCCGGGTTCGATCCCGAGTCGACTGCAGATATCCGATACCAGCTTCGGATTGGACGAACCGGAAAACATGCGCATTTTGGCTTCCATAACATCCTCCCGAATCCTTATTTATGACATTTAAGACTTGGACATCCCTACACTATTATCGTACATGGATTCGATCGGGGCGTCCAGCAATTTCCAGCCATGGCTTTGGGGCGCTTACTTATCTGCTTCCAAAGGAATCATCGACCGCCGACGTCCCTCGAACGTCGCCAACTCCCGCACTCCCAGTTTATACAGCAGCGTTCGCGCTTGATCCAAATGTTCGCTCAGCTTCTGGGGATCATGGGCATCCGACCCCACCGTCAGCGGGATCCCCATCTCGATGGCCGCCTGCAAGATCCGCTCGCTAGGGAACATCTCCGCACAAGGCTTCGACAGTCCCGAGGCATTAAGCTCGATCGCAATCCCGGCTTCTTTCACGGCAGCCAAGGCCCGCCGCTCCAGCTCAATCGTCTCTTGCTCCAGCTCCGGCCCGGGCTTGTACCCAAACCGCTTAATGACGTCGAGGTGGCCAAGGAAATCGTAAAACCCGGTTTGCGCCGCTTTGGTCACGGCATCATAGTATTGCGCATATACCGCGAACACATCCTTGCCTTCCCAGTTGTGGACCTGGCGGAAATCCGATACATCCCATTCCCCGAGAAAATGCACCGAACCGATCACATAATCCCACGGATATGCTGTGATGATGCGTTCGATTTGCTCCTCCCAGCCTTCGATATAATCGCCTTCCAGGCCGACGCGTACATCGATCTGCCCGCGGTATTTTTCCTTCAGGCGAAAAGCCTCCTCCACGTACCGCGGCAGCTCCTCCATCGGCATTGCCATTTCCGGATAATAGGCAGCCGGATCCACATGCAGCAGCGGCATATGGTCAGAGACGCCCAGCTGGGACAACCCGATCTCGATCCCTCGGCGGATGTAATCCTCCAGTGCGCCAACGGCATGACCACAGCGTTCATGATGGGTATGGTAGTCGATCAGCATCTTTTCACCCCTCCGCTTTAGTCACGCCGCGGCCGCTCATGACGCCGCTCCAGCTCCTGCATAATTTCATCCAGCGGCAAATTGCGCTCACGCAGCAACACCAGCAGATGGTAGATCAGGTCGCTGACTTCGTAACGCAGCTCATCGTTATCGCCGTTTTTGGCTGCGATAATTGACTCGGCGGTTTCTTCGCCGACCTTTTTGAGGATTTTATCAAGACCTTTTTCAAATAAATACGTGGTGTACGCCCCTTCCGGACGCTCGGTGTAACGCTCCGCAATCAACTGCTCCAGCTCAGCCAGCACCTTGAACCGTTCATCGGCACCGCTCCCCGATCCAGTGGAGGTAGCAGCAGCCGCAGCAGCAGCAGCCGTGCGATAGAAGCACGTAGGCTCTCCCGTGTGGCAAGCCGGCCCGTTCGCAATGACCTCAACGAGCAGCGTATCGCCGTCACAATCATACTTCAAGGCCGTGATCTGCTGCGTGTTGCCGGAGGTCGCCCCTTTATTCCACAGCTCCGCGCGCGACCGGCTCCAGAACCACGTCTGGCCGGTTTCCACCGATTTGCGCAGCGACTCGCGGTTCATGTAGGCCAGCATTAGCACTTCCTTGCTGCGCGCATCCTGGACAATGGCCGGCACAAGACCGGCTGCATCCCACTTCACCGTCTGCTCCAACGCTTCGATCGGAAGCGAGAGTTGCAGGGTCTGTTGATTTTCTGCGGTCATCGTATCTCCACCCCTTTGGCTTTTAACTCCTGTTTCAAATCCGGTATGGCAATTTCTTTATAGTGAAAAATCGTCGCCGCCAACGCCGCATCCGCATATCCTTCGGTAAATACCTCGTAAAAATCTTCCGTCTTCCCCGCCCCGCCCGAGGCGATGACCGGAATGCCTACCGCCCGGCTGACCGCGCTGGTCAGCGGCAGATCAAACCCGTCCTTGGTGCCGTCGGCGTCCATGCTCGTCAGCAGAATTTCCCCGGCGCCCCGTTTCTCGGCTTCCCGTACCCACTCCAGCGCACGGATGCCCGTCGGTTTGCGTCCTCCGTGGGTGTACACTTCCCATTCGCCCCACTCGGCGTTATATTTGGCATCTACAGCCACAACGATGCATTGGGAGCCAAAACGGCGTGCCCCGTCCGAGATCAGCTCTGGATTAACGACCGCCGCCGTATTGATGCCGATCTTATCGGCCCCGGCCCGGAGAAGGCGCTTCATATCCTCCACCTGGGAGATCCCGCCGCCCACCGTAAACGGGATGGCGATTTCGCCGGCCGTTTGCTTCACCACCTCGATCATGGTTGCCCGGCCTTCATGCGATGCGGAAATGTCCAGAAAGACGAGTTCATCCGCCCCCTCGCGATCATACAACGCGGCCAGCTCCACCGGATCACCGGCATCGCGCAGTTTCACAAAATTCACGCCTTTGACGACCCGCCCGTCCTTCACGTCCAGACAGGGAATAATTCGCTTTGCGAGCATGCTGGTTCGACTTCCTTTCCGTAATTCGTCTATTCGTTGATTTCGAGATCAACGATTCAAAGCTCCAATCGCCTCGATCGCCTGAGCCAAATCAATATTCCCCGTGTACAGCGCCTTGCCAACGATAGCTCCGCCGATGCCTTGATCTCTGTGGGCAGCGAGGCGCAGCAAATCGTCCTGCACCGTGACGCCGCCGGAGGCAATTACCGTCTTGCCGGACGCCTGGGCCAGAGACAAAATCGCCTCAACGTTAGGCCCTTGCATCATCCCGTCACGGGAGATATCGGTGAAGATAAACGTCTCCGCCCCTTTGGCCGCGAGTTCCTTCGCTAACACTTCCGCCTGAACCTCGGAGGTTTCCAGCCAACCGCGCGTCGCGACGAAGCCGTTTCGGGCATCGATGCCGATCGCGACTTTATCGCCGTAGGTGCCCAGCACCGCCTCAGTGAACGCCCGGTCCTCAATCGCCGCCGTACCTAGAATGACCCGGCTCACGCCAAGCGACAACAGCCGCTTAACGTCATCCAGCGTGCGCAGGCCGCCGCCAACCTGGACCGGCACCTGTACGGTGCGAGCGATCTCTCCGATCAGCTCATCATTGACCGGATGCCCCGCCTTCGCGCCGTCTAAATCGACCAAATGGATAAACGACCCGCCTTGGGCTTCCCAAGAACGGGCCACCTCAACCGGGTTCGCGTTATACACCGTTTCACGATCATAATCGCCTTGGACCAGCCGCACACACTTTCCGCCGCGAATGTCGATAGCCGGATAAATAATAAAAGATGACATGATGTTCCTACCTCCCGCCGTTCATGGTTAAAGACTACGTGAAATGAATGTTTGAATGCTCCGCACTGCCCCGTTATATTCCGTAATGGTGCGTAATGCTCCGTGTCAAAGCTACATCAACGCAATCATGCCACTCAGTGAAAATAACGGTATTTCAAGGCGTTATTTCAACGCAATCATGCCACTCAGTGAAAATAACGGTATTTCAAGGCGCTATTTCAGCCAAAACCCCAGCACTCGAGCGATTTGCTCCATAATAACGCCACTTTTTACCGCTAATTCTCCGCTAAGCCTGTCTACCCGCAAAAATAAGGCCATAAATTACCGCTAACCTCGGATGGCTCCATGCGAAGCCGCGTTCGCCGTTGGCAGTTGCGTCGGGGGGCGCTTCGTGTGCAACCAGTACGCCATTCGCCCCCAACCATCAAACGCTCCAAGCACACCGGACGCTTCATCGCATCTAGCTGGCGCTTACCTGCATCATGCGTGTCGATCTCGCAGCTTTATCCCTGCCGCTCCACCAGCGCCAGGAAATTGCGCAGCAACGCCATCCCGAGCTCGCCGCTCTTTTCGGGATGGAATTGCATCCCGAAGACGTTGCCGCGGCCGACGATGGCGGTCACCGGATGGCCGTAGTCGGTCACGGCCAGCACATCCCCCGGCTGCTCCGCCAACACGTGATAAGAGTGGACGAAGTACACATGTCCCTCTTCCAGCCCGGCGAGCAGCGGGTTCTCCGGCTGCAGGAACGACAGCCGGTTCCAGCCCATATGCGGCACCTTGTACCCGTCGGTGCCCGCAAACCGCACCGCTCGGCCCGGCAGCAAGCCCAGCCCCTCGTTCCGCCCATGCTCTTCGCTCTCGCCGAAGAGCAGCTGCATCCCGAGGCAGATGCCGAGCAGCGGTGTGCCTCCAGCGGCCGCCTGCCGTACCACGGCGTCCAGGCCTGACGCGCGCAGATGCTTCATCGCGTCGCCAAAAGCCCCGACGCCCGGCAGCAGTACGCCGTCCGCCGCCAGAATCTGCGCCTCGTCCCCGGTAATTGTACCTACGTAGCCGAG
Source organism: Paenibacillus sp. p3-SID1389 (assembly GCF_025151705.1). Lineage (NCBI taxonomy): Bacteria > Bacillati > Bacillota > Bacilli > Caryophanales > Paenibacillaceae > Paenibacillus > Paenibacillus sp. p3-SID1389. The sequence goes on from NZ_JALXVO010000042.1 coordinate 23,812, forward strand.
GCGCTCCACCGCCTTGCTCACGCTGTGCAGGTTGCCCATCCCGTAATCGACGATGGCAATCTTCATCGGCTACAGCACTCCCTTCGTCGACGGCACCCCGCTGACGCGCGGGTCAATGCTCGTCGCCTCGTCAAGCGCCCGTCCGAGCGCTTTGAACACCGCCTCGATCATGTGATGCGTGTTCTGGCCATAGTGCACGATCACGTGTAGCGTAATCCGCGCCTCCAGCGCCAGCTTCCACAGAAACTCATGGACAAGCTGAACGTCAAAGCTGCCCACCCGGTCCGAAGGATACTCCGCCCGGTATTCGAAATGCGGACGGTTGCTGACGTCAATCACCACTTGCGCCAACGCCTCGTCCATCGGAATAAACACGCTGGAATAACGTTTGATCCCTTTTTTATCGCCTAGCGCCTCCCGGATCACCTGACCCAGACAGATACCGATATCCTCCACCGTGTGATGGTCGTCGATTTCGATATCGCCGCGCGCCTGAACCGAGAGATCAAAATGTCCGTGCTTCGTGAACAAATCCAGCATATGGTTCAAAAAAGGCACGTCCGTCTCCAACTGCGCGTTCCCGCTCCCATCCACCGCAAAGGTCAGTTGAATATCCGTTTCGTTCGTTGTGCGGCTGATGCTCGCTTGGCGTGGCGCCGCTCCCCCGTTATTGTTGCCTGCCATCTTCGTTCCCCGCCTTTCCTTCTTGCTGCAGCCGGATTTCGATCGCCCGGGCATGGCCTTCCAGCCCTTCCCGCCGCGCCAGCTCCATAATGGTTGCTCCGTTCTCTAGCAGCGCTTCCTTGCTATAGTAAATCAGACTTGATTTCTTAATAAAATCGTCCACATCCACCGGTGACGAGAATCTCGCCGTGCCGTTGGTCGGAATGATATGGTTCGGACCGGCAAAATAATCCCCCACCGGCTCCGAGCTGTACGGTCCGAGGAAAATCGCCCCGGCATTTTCCACCTGCCCCAGATAGCTCATCGGATTGTCCACGATCAGCTCAAAATGCTCCGGCGCCAGCTGATTAATCACGTCGATCCCGGCTTCCACCGTATCGACGAGAATGATCGCGCCGTAGCGCTCAATCGAAGCTCCGGCGATCGCCTTGCGCGGCAGCGCGGCAAGCTGCCGCGCCACCTCGGCCTGGCACGCCTTCGCAAACGCCTCCGACGGCGTCACGAGAATCGCCGACGCCATCTCATCGTGCTCGGCCTGGGACAGCAGATCCGCCGCCACATAGGCGGGATCGGCGCTGTCATCGGCCAGCACGGCGATTTCACTAGGACCGGCGATACTGTCGATATCGACGACACCGTACACTTCGCGTTTGGCAAGCGCGACGTAAATGTTCCCCGGCCCGCAAATCTTATCCACGGGCCGGATCGTGTCCGTGCCATAAGCGAGCGCCGCAATCGCTTGGGCCCCGCCGACCCGATAGATCTCGTGTACGCCGGCTTCCGCTGCGGCCACGAGGATGTACGGGTCGATCCCGGCTTTGCCGCCCGTCGCCGGCGGCGTCACCATCACGATCTCCGGCACGCCGGCCACCTGTGCGGGAATCACGTTCATGAGCACGGAAGACGGGTAGGCCGCCTTCCCGCCGGGAACGTACACGCCGACCCGCTTTAACGGTCGGATGATTTGACCCAGCAAGCTCCCGTCCGGCTGCAAATCCATCCAGGAGTTGCGCTTCTGCCGGGCGTGGAACGCCCGGATGTTCTCGGCCGCCCCCCGGATCGCCGTCACGAACGTCGGCTCCACGGCCGCATACGCCGCTTCCAGCTCCTCCTTCGTCACGCGCAGCCCGGACGCCTCCAACTTCATGCCGTCAAACTGCTCCGTGTACCGGAGCAAGGCCGCGTCCCCTTCCGCTTTCACCGCTTGGACGATCGCTTTCACCGCTTCGTTTTGCTCCGGCGAGCCGTATTCCGCTTCCCGCCGCAAATCAAAATCCTGTGCCGATATTAGTTTCATCATCCGGCATCCCCCTGCTTTCTTCATCCTTATAAGTTCTCGTATCTGCCTTAACCTGCCTCAATCTCAAGCCTGCGAGACTTCATCCCGTTGAATCACCTTGCTCAGCGCATCACACACGGCCTGAATTTCAGCGTTTTTCATCCGATAGCTGACACGGTTCGCAACTAAACGGCTGGTGATGTCAAAGATCTTCTCCAACTCAACCAATCCGTTCTCCTTCAGCGTCTGCCCGGTCTCCACCATATCGACGATCCGGTCGGCAAGGCCGATGAGCGGCGCCAGCTCAATCGAGCCGTTCAGCTTAATGACCTCAACCTGCTGCCCGTGCTCGCGGAAGAACTGCGACGCTACGTTCGGATACTTCGTTGCGACCCGCTGTTGAATCCCCGGCTTCCAATCCGGCAGCGCAATAACTGACATGCGGCAACGAGCGATGCCCAGGTCAAGCAGCTCGTAGACGTCTCGATTTTCCTCCATCAGTACGTCTTTGCCAACGATCCCGATATCAGCTACCCCGTATTCCACGTAAGTCGGCACGTCTACCGGCTTCGCGAGAATGAACTCCATGCCGATGTCCGGAAGCGGAATGACCAGCTTGCGCGTTTCATCCACATCGTCTGGGATCTCGATTCCCGCCTCGCGGAACAAGGCGGAAGCTTTTTTATAAATACGCCCCTTGGGCATAGCGACTTTAATAATTTGTTTCAATGGATTGTGCCCTCCTTTTCAGGCAGCTGCCTTCACTCAAAAGCTGACAAACGTCAGGATATCGCCGTATGCCGGTCCCAGCGGCCCCGCCTTCCGCACCGACTCCGGCGCACTGAGCAGATCCTCCGGCCCCTCCGCACGGCGCATTAGCACGCTGCAGCCTTCACTGCGCAGCCGCTCCGCTTCAGCAAACGCCCGTTTCCGGTTCGGCACATCATATTGCAGCACCACCGGCAGCTCCGGTTCCGTCTCCAGCCCGCCGACTCCGTCGAGAATCCGGTTCGTCTTCAGTGAGAATCCCGTAGCCGGCGCAGGTCGTCCGAACTGCTGCAGCAGATTGTCATACCGCCCGCCGCTGCACACCGGGAAACCCAGCTCTGCGGCATAACCCTCAAACGTCATCCCCGTATAGTAGGAGAAATCTCCAATCATCGTCAGGTCGATCATCACATGTTCGGCCACGCCAAAATCCTCCAAGGCATCCCACACCTGGCTCAGATGTTGAACCGAGGATTGGGCCAAGGGATTGCGGCTCAGCTCCAGTGCTTGGCCGCAGATTTCTTTCCCGCCGCGCAGACGGAGAATCCCTTCGAGCTCGTCACGCTGCTCTTGCGAGAGAGACAACTGGGAGAGTGTTTCCCGATAACCTACAAAATCGCGATGCAGTAGCCCAGCCTTTAAAGCCTCTTGAATATCTTCCCGTCCCGGGACCGCGTCCTCCAGCAAACCGTTCAGGAAGCCGACATGCCCGACAGCGATCTTAAATGATTTCACGCCCGCAGCCTGCAGCGAGGCCACTGCCAAGGCGATCACCTCGGCGTCCGCATCCGGAGAATCATCTCCTACCAATTCAACCCCGGTTTGATAAAACTCCGCTTCCCGTCCCGCCTCTTCCTCGATCGCCCGGAATACGTTAGCGTGATACGACAAGCGAAGCGGCAACGGCTCTTCCTTCAACAACGAAGCGACGACTCGGGCGATAGGTGCCGTCATATCGGAACGGAGTACCATCGTGGTCCCCCGGTTATTTAACAATTTAAACAGCTTCTGATCCGACGTCGAGCTGGCTACGCCCACGGTATCGTAATATTCCATCGTAGGCGTCATGATTTGCCGGTATCCCCAGCCGGCCATGCAATCCAGCACACGCCGTTCGATCGCCCGCAGCTTATCCACGGCAAAAGGCAGATAATCGCGGACACCCGCCGGTTTTTCAAAGCCTTTTGGTTTCGACAATTGTTTCACCTCACCGTTTTTCTCTCTTATGTGAAATTTCTTTATTATATTAAAGTACTACCATACTACCAAATTAAAGAGTAGCCCAATTTTATCATAATTCCTTTTAGACCGTCAATTGCTTCTCCCCGGTCGACTTCTCGATTTAGCCTGCCCTACAGTATTCCCCAAGCGAGGGTCAAAACCCTTGCGATCTCTCGATCCATACAAAAAAACCGGCCGGGTACGCCCGGACCGGTTCAACTGATCGAAGTTACATATTTGCGCCAACGGATGGACTTTGTCCGCTTTCCTGCGGTCCGGACGGTTTATTTTTGCGTAAGGAAGCCGGTACACTCCCCAGAAACCACGCGGCAAACGGCAGCCGCCGGAAGCACAACTGCACGAACCCCCACGAAAGAAATAGAGCTGCCAGGGAACCGACGATGATATAAATCAGGTAGCCATAGGAAGCACCGGGCAGCCGTTGTTCATTCCAGAAGAGCCGGTACGCGAACAACACGACGGGATGAAACAAATAGATCCCGAAGGAGAGCTCACCCACCCGGGTCAGCGTCCGAACCCAGAAGGCCGAGCCTTTTCTCTGAATGTAAAATGCCGCCTTGAGCAGCACTAACGCCGAGAACATCGTGTGAACGTTCCATAACAATTCAAACCATAAGGTGTTGGGAGAAGCATAACCTTGGCGGTATAAATACCAGATCTGGACATGAACGAAGGCAACGGCCAGCCATCCGATCCACAACGCGGCGGTCCATCCCTTTTGGGATTTGGTCATTTCCTTCCAGTCCGTATTCAGCCAACCCTTAAGTTTGCTGAAGAAAATCGCCAGCACCGCACCTAACATGTAATACCCCATATAGCTCAGTGCGTAGCTCCCTTTATTCGGCAGATGCAGCTGATATTTGTTCCAGAATACGAAGCCCCACTGCAGCGCAAGACCAAAAGGTAAAATAAGCGCAAGCAAGAAGCGGCGATTCCGGAAGGACTGGAATAACCACAAGAAGAGCGGGAACAACAGGTAGAACTGAATGCTGATAAATACGAAGTAGAGGTGGGTGTAGGCCGTGCCGGTCAGCAGTGCCGTCCCCAGCGACTTCAATTCATACATCTTGGAGTTATTGACAAAATCGTTGCGGTAAATAGCTATTAACATGAAATAACAACAGGAGACCAGTAGATAGGGCAAGATGATATAGGTCAGACGCTTCTTGTAGAATTTGCTTACCAGCTTGCGACTAATCGGCTGATCGTAATAATTGTAAAAAAGGACGAAACTGCTGAGAAGGATAAACGACGGGGTGCCGATTTTAAAGAAAATGTTCATCCAATTATAAAAGTAGTAGACCGGTGAATTCAGCGCTTGTTCTGCCGCCGCGAACGATGAAGCGTGCACCTGGATGACGCTGAAGATCGCTAACGCGCGAAAGATGTCTAGCTGCGGCAAACGTTCCTTGACCACCTTGCTCACTCAACCAACCCCTGTTCATAATTAAGAAGAAGCCTGATTTATGTACTACTAGACGTCTGGGCTTGAGAAAAGTTTCTCTAGCACTCTCTTCACTATACCAAAAGTTGGACGATCATAAAACCGTTTGGCCTTCTTGCCCGTCTTTACATAGGGAATCAAATTACCGGCCGGTAACCCTGTTTCGCTGCATTTTACATGGGAAGGAAGGAGCCCAAATTGGAAGAGAGAGAATGGGCTGCCGCTGCCTGCAGCGGAGACGAACAAGCCTTTTATCAGTTAATATCCCTGCACCGGCGTAAGCTCTACGGCATTGCTTACAGCTATTTACGCAATGAATCGGACGCTCTGGAGGCCATCCAGGAAACGGTGTGCACGGCCTGGATCAAATGTCGGCGCTTAAAGGAACCCTGAGGCTTTTATTCCATGGCTGATCCGAATTTTGGTTCATTGCTGCATCGACGAATTGAAAAGGCGGAAACGGGTTCTTCCGTACGTGGCAGAGCGAATGCAAACAAACGGAGAAATGGTGAGCGTGTTCAAAATGGATCTGGACTCCGCGCTGGACCAGCTTAAGCCAAAATATCGCCATGTCCTCACCTTGAAGTATTATCAAGACATGACCTTAACGGAGATTGCCCGGGTGTTGGACTGTCCGGAGGGGACGGTTAAGACCTGGCTGCATCAGGGCCTCAAGCAGCTTCGCCGCCATATGCATGTGGGAGGTGAATTGTATTATGGTTGATCGGGAGGAAGACCAGCTTGCCCGTTATTTTGATGGGATCCGTCTGGCCGAGAAGCAAATCCTAGACGAGAAACTGGACGCTGCGATCCAGCGTGGTCTAGAACAGGGGCGAAGCCTCCGTAGCAGATGGCGTGTGCACCGAGGGTGGGCATGGATCTCTGGAACTGCCGGGGTGATCGCGGTTTGTATGCTGATGTTATTCATCTGGCATGGCGGAATACCTTTTGTCGGTTCAATAACCACTACCGCGAGTTCTACCGATGCGATCCCAAGTTATGTAGATGCGAAAAAAACTCGATAACGACATTCATTTGTGGCTATTAGATGCTCATGGAAATACATTTGATCATTTACCTGTGTTTCTTCCCGTTGGTACGTATCCCGTCGGCTCTGTCACCCATTTAAAGTACACATTAAATATCGAAGATCCCGATGCACCGAATCGTCTGGTGTTATCCGTAGGTACGGAGGAATCCAACGAGAAGCCTATCAGCCAAATACCAATTGAATGGAACAGCCGACCTTATACCAGAATGAAGAAGACCGTTCCAGTTAACCAAATCGCGACTATCTACGGCCAATCATTAACGATTGACCAAATAGTTATCCGCCCGTTGAGTACGACGATCCTGTTCAAGCCTCAGAAGAGCGTGAATCAATGGATGTCCCAACCTGTTAAAGCCAAACTATATTTAGGTGGAGAAGGCGAAGCAGAATTCCGACGGTATGCCCCGCTACGAAGCCTGATCTATGATTATCAGAAGGGATCTACCGATGCGTTTCTTACCGGACTTGAATTTGAGAGTATCTATGACAAGGATTGGAAAGAAGTGACACTCGAAATTGATAATTTTGGCGTCTATCCTTTGAAACAGAGATCCTTTAGCCTGTGGGTAGATGCAGATAAGGAGCAGCTTTTCATTCCTGATCCGTCCGTCAAACAAGTGGAGGTACTTGAACACGAAAATGTCATCGAATTGGTTCTCCATATGAACCCAACTCCGGATAATCATTTTAAGTAAGCCTTATACCATGGACGAGTACTTCAACGACAATCAAGCCAAATCCGTTTATCGTATCCTTCAAGATGAGCACTCTCCCATGTATTCACTGGATGGGGACAACGAAACGATTCGCTTCAAAATAGAGAAACGCGATTATGTCCAGCCCTTGCACATTACCATAATGGAAGACTTCGACAGTTCCTACAAACCCCAAGAATTCAAAATCCCTCTAAAGTAACACACAAAAGCGGTCCCATCCGGCAAATTGCCGGGCTCAGGACCGCTTTTTTACGCTGGTGTCCGTAGCTGCCGCGTAGACTTTCAGATTTACTCCGCGACATCGTCGCCGCACCTCATGCCTTCGGACTTCGATTGCCCCAGACAGAGGAACGGCAGCTTAGCATCTAACGCTTACCACAAAGCTTATATCAGCCAAAATCAACGTTTTACGATTCTAACGCTGACCACCATGCTTATTGTTCCATTCTGCTGCCGAAATCAAGTGTTTTCTTCGAAATAGCGCTGCTCAGCGTCGTTAGAAGTTTCATCGCACCAAAATCGTCACAATAGCGCTCCTGATCAGCGTTAGCGCATCAGCAGATGTGGGTTGGGCCACATCGGGCTCCTGATGACATGAGGCATGCCTGCATCAACTAGGGATTCTTCCGCTCCAGCACCCGCAGCGGGTTGCCGCCGACAAACGCGCCCGGAGCCACGTCCTTATGTACCACCGATCCGGCGGCGACGACCGCCCCGTCTCCGATGGTCACGCCCGGGAGAATCGTGCTGTTCGCACCGATCATCACCTCATCGCCGATCCGCACCTCACCCAAGCGGTATTCCTTGATCAAATACTCATGGGCGAGAATCGTCGTGTTGTACCCGATCACCGAATTGCGTCCAACCGTAATCAGCTCCGGGAAAAACACATCCACCATCACCATCAACCCAAACGCGGTATGCTCGCCTACCTTCATGCCGAGAACCCGACGGTAGATGGCATTCTTCAGCGATAATATCGGGCAATACCGGGCGATTTGGATAAAAATAAAGTTCCGGACGCCCTTCCACGGGCTTACCGTCCGGTACAACTGCCAGAGTGCGTTGGGTCCTTCAACCGGATAACGCTTAACTCGTCTCACGATCTCACCGGCTCCAAGCCTAGGATCCCATAGAGATCTCGCATCTCTTGGAGGATGTAATCCGGATTATACTGACGCAGCACCGCCTCGCCTTTTAACGACCAGGCTACACCGGCCGCCTGCACACCCGCCGCCTTCGCGCATTGCAGATCGGCTGCACTATCGCCCACCATCAGCGTGTGCGCCGGGTCAGCGCCCAGCTCTTGCAACGCCGTCAGAATCGGCTCTGGATGCGGCTTGGGATGCCTCACGTCCTCCACCGTAACGATCGATTTCATATACGGCTTCAACCCGAACATGTTTAAGGCGAGCATCGTGGTCTCCTTAATCTTCGTCGTGACAATCCCCATTGTGATCCCCCGTTCGTGCAAATCGGAGATCACTTCTTTCACCTGCGGAAATTCACGGACCAGTTCATCATGGCGTTCCCGGTTATATTTTCGGTAATCTGCCACCAGATCCGCCACATCCTCACGGCCTGAGAACACTTGCAACTGGTGCTCCAACGTTTGTCCCATATGCGGGATAATTTCTTCTCTCGTGCGCGGCTGGAAGCCATGCTTATCAATGACGTGCAAAAAGGTTGTAATGATCAGTTCATTGGTATCGATGATCGTTCCATCAAGATCAAATAACACGGTGTTTATCATGTGGCTGCTACTCCTTCTTGTCTTCCGGCGCTTCCGCCAACTCCTCCACAGTCGTTTCCTCCGTCTTAGACAGCTTCGCTTGCTCAGATTCAGCCGCTCCACCCGTTACCGGCAAAGCATCCGCTGCGGCGGCTTTCGTAGATATAATAGGATCACTGTAATACGGCAGGTCACGAACGGTACTGCGACGTACGATAATGAAGATGATCGCCGCAACCACAATGCCCAAGGCAAGCAGCTGGGAAATGCGAACGTTGCCGTAAGAAGGCGCCAGATACCCTTGTTCGAATCCAAGCCAGGTCATTGGCGTCCATAGCCCATTCACGAACGACGCTAGCCAGGATGCTCCCTGGAACGCTAAGCTGTCCGTCCGCAACGCTTCAATGAAGAATCGTCCGATCGAATACCAGATGAAATACGAGGCGAACAATTCCCCTGCGCGCAAAAATTTCTGTCTGCGCAAAATCATCAGCAAGATCAAGCCCACCAGGTTCCACAACGATTCATACAGAAACGTCGGGTGATGGAATGTCCCCTGCACGTTCATTTGATTCACAATAAATGAAGGTAAATGCAGGTTGTCGCGAAGGAAGCTCTCCGTTGTTGGTCCGCCATAAGCTTCCTGGTTCACGAAGTTCCCCCAGCGCCCAATCATCTGCCCCACAATCAGGGAAGGCGCACAAATATCAGCGATCCGCCAGAAGTTATAGCCGCGACGCCGAACATAGATCACCGCGCAGATGATCGCGCCGATCAGCGCCCCGTAAATGGCGATACCGCCGTTCCAGATTTTAAATACATCCCAGAAGTTATCCTTGTAATCGTCCCACATAAACGCGACGTAATAAATCCGCGCGGCGACAATCGCCGACGGTACACCCAATAACAGCAAGTCCATAAAAAACTCCTGAGGGATGCGAAACCGCTTCCCTTCCGAAACGGCTAACAAAAGGCCGACCAAAGCCGCGCAGCCCAGAATCAGGCCATACCAGTGTACTTTCAAGCCCCCGATGGAAAAAGCGATCGGGTCTAATAACAAAGTGCCCATCGTTCACGCTCCTACTCCAAATCGTCGATATCTTCCGAAATCGTTTCGGTCAGTTTTGTCGTAAACTGCAGCGCGGCGTTATACCCCATTCGCTTTAAACGGAAGTTCATCGCGGCTACCTCGATAATCACGGCCAAGTTCCGTCCAGGACGTACCGGGATCGTCACCAGCGGCACATCAGTATCGATAATCCGCGTTGTCTCTTCATCCAGACCTAATCGGTCATACTGCTTCTCTTGTTGCCAGGCTTCCAGTCTCACGACCAACGAAATTCGCTTGTTGTTGCGGATGGCCCCGGCACCAAACAACGTCATGACGTTAATGATCCCCACACCGCGGATTTCCAGCAGGTGGCGAATGAGTTCAGGTGCCGTACCGTGTAATTGGTTATCCGACGTTTGCCGGATTTCTACGGCATCGTCCGCAATCAGGCGGTGACCGCGCTTAACCAGCTCAAGTGCCGTTTCACTCTTCCCGATCCCGCTGCTGCCGGTAATCAGCATCCCAACGCCATAGACGTCAACAAGGACCCCGTGAATCGTTGCGGTTGGTGCCAGCTTCCGTTCTAGGAAACTGGTGATCCGGCTCGACAGGATCGTCGTCGCCATACTGCTGCGAAGGACCGGAATCTGCTTCTCTGAACTGATCTCAATCAGTTCCTCTGGAACCTTCCAAGAGCGGGTGACGATGATGCAGGGCGTCTCCTCGCTGCTGCATAGCCGTTCCATCCGATCTTTCCGTTCCTTCTCCGGAAGCATCTCGAAGAAGGCCAGCTCCGTTTTCCCCAGAATCTGAACGCGCTCCGGCGGATGGTATTCAAAATACCCGGCCATCTCCAGGCCCGGACGATACAAGTCGTCGACCGTGATCGCACGTTTTAAACCCTGCTCTCCGGAAACCACCTCGAGCCCGAATTGGTTCACTAATTCGGATACTTTCACTTTTTTAGCCATGGTGCTCTTCCTTTCCCCTGCCGGCATTCAAAATGAGGCTGCCCGTCAACAACGGGCTCCGGCTCCGATATCAGATGCCTTATTGGCATTTATTCATCTTTGTACGAGATCACTTAATGTATTCATCGTATAGGAAATTGTCACGTAAATCAATCATTGGGCCGTGAGCCGCCTAGGAATCGCCCCACTGCAGCTTTTTTGCCCCTGCCTAACAAAAAAACCGCCCCGAAGGGCGGTTTCTTCTCACGCTTAACGAATTAGCTGAAGAACACGTTGCGTTCTGTTTCTTTGTCGAAGATATGAATTTTGTTCATATCGATCGCCAGTTTAACGTTGTCGCCTTCACGTGTATTGGAACGGCCGTCTACACGAGCGATCAGATTGTCGCTGCCTACACCGCTCAGGTACAATTGCATTTCGTGACCCAGGTTTTCCGTAAGATACACGTTAGCAGTAAAGGTCGTTTGCGGCGAAGCTTCCAGGAACACCGGCTCCTCATGGATGTCCTCAGGACGAATACCCATGATCACGTCTTTGCCGATGTAGCCTTTATCTCTCAGGATTGTTGCTTTGCCTTGAGGCACAACAACGTCCATGTTCGTCGATCTGAAGCGAACTGTACCTGCTTCTTCAACCAGAGTACCGTTCACAAAGTTCATCGTAGGCGAACCGATAAAGCCGGCTACGAAGATGTTGCCTGGTTGGTTGTACAGCTCTTCTGGAGAAGCCGCTTGTTGGATGATACCGTCATGCATAACGACGATCCGGTCACCCATCGTCATAGCTTCGATTTGGTCGTGTGTTACGTAGATGCAAGTCGTTTCCAGACGTTTAACCAGCTTCGTGATTTCCGCGCGCATTTGACCGCGCAGCTTAGCATCCAAGTTGGAAAGCGGTTCGTCCATCAGGAACACTTGAGGATCGCGGACAATGGCGCGGCCCAAGGCAACCCGTTGACGTTGACCACCGGAAAGAGCTTTCGGTTTACGATCCAGCAAATGCTCGATGTCGAGGATTTTTGCTGCTTCGCGAACGCGACGGTCGATTTCGTCTTTCTTCACTTTACGCAGTTTCAAACCGAACGCCATGTTTTGATATACGTTCATGTGCGGATACAACGCGTAGGATTGGAATACCATCGCGATATCGCGGTCTTTCGGTGCAACGTCGTTTACGACGCGGTCGCCGATGTACAATTTACCTTCGGTAATTTCCTCCAAACCAGCGATCATCCGAAGCGTTGTGGATTTACCGCAACCGGAAGGTCCTACCAGTACGAGGAATTCCTTATCCTTGATATCGAGGTTGATGTCTTCTACGGTTGCTTTAGCAGCACCCGGGTATTTTTTGTAAATGTGTTCTAAACGTACGCCTGCCATGTCTTCGTCCTCCCATTACTTAAATTTGGTGGTATTAGGGTATTGGTTCTATGACTTTTATGAAATCGGATACATTTTATATTTATATATTAGACGATAGGGGGCTGCCCATCCATCCACAAACTGCACAAAAATCTTAAGGCCTTTTCGTCACTTTATACAATAGCAGCTCCAACTTGACCAAAACCGCGTCGTTAAACGTTCTTACATCCAGCCCAGTTTCCTGTTTGAATTTATCTATCCGGTATAATAACGTGTTTCGGTGAATATATAGCCGTTTCGCGGTTTCACTCACATTGCAATCCAACGCAAAAAACGTCTCCAACGTGGTCCGTATCTCCTCATCCTGCAGCAAATCTGCGCGATCCCCAAGCTCCAAAGCAAATTGCCGACGTTGCTCCTCCGGTATGCTGTACACCAGCCGCTCCAGCCTCAGCTCCCAGGGAAAATGGATGGGGGCCGTTACATTAAACATCCGGCCGAGGGCCAACGTCTGACGCAAGAACAACGTGGCGGAGACCAATTCGGTCTCAGCAATTAAGGCACTTCCGACCGTAAGGTGAAATCCTCCAACCCATTCGTTCGTCACAAGCTCGTATAAGCCTTGGCATAAAGCTGCCATCAAGTCACGTTCCGTTTCCGCCGCCTCTTCGCTCTCCTCCCGCAGGCTCATAAACAGCTCTTCGCCCAGCAGAATCAGCCAAGCTTCTTTTAGCGGAGCCAGGATCACTTCGCCTCCGAAGTAACTCTTCAACAGCTTGTTCAACTTCGAAAATGAAATGGCCTGTCCTTGCCCCGAACTTTCCCAATTCAGCAAAAAGGGCAACATCCTTCCCTTGAGCTTCACCTTCAAGGTCAAGTGATCAGGCAGCGGCTGGGTCAGCTCCCCTTGCTCCAAACGCTCCTCCAGCCATTCGCCCAGCTGGATGCTGCGCATCTCATCCTCCCGCTTCAAGTTAGGTGAGGGGGTTGCCGTTTCTCGGGCAGCAGTCAGGAGCATTTGAATCAATCGGGCCTCAGACTCCGTTACTGTGGCAGCCTCCGATTCAAGTACGCGTACGCTTCCTTGTTGATGTTCCACGAACCATACCCATCGTTCGTCCACGCGATATGGCCCGGGCTCCGAGGAATTCGCTGCTCTAACAACATCGTTCCAGTCCTTTGCCTCCCAAACGCTCTCCGACAGCGACGTACCGATGACGCTCTCCACTTGTTGCTTTAGCAATTTGATCTCCATAGCGTAGCCTTTCTTTCCATGCGTTTTCGAGTTCATTAGGCTTATTTTATCATAATCGCCGAAGCAAACCGAACTCCTCGTCCTGCCTTAAGCGCAAAAAAGCCGTCAACCCTAAGGTTAACGGCTTTAATCATGAGCCATGAAGGACTCGAACCTTCGACACCCTGATTAAAAGTCAGGTGCTCTACCAACTGAGCTAATGGCTCATAAAAACTGGTGGAGGCTGATGGATTCGAACCACCGAACTCGTCAGAGAACAGATTTACAGTCTGCTGCGTTTGGCCACTTCGCTAAGCCTCCATATGAATTATGCTGTCCAGTTCAGTCCAATATGATGCTGGAAGCATAAAAGTGGCTCGGGACGGAATCGAACCGCCGACACGAGGATTTTCAGTCCTCTGCTCTACCAACTGAGCTACCGAGCCATAAATTACACGGTAAAATCCCAAAAAAATAAAGCGGTGAAGTTGAACACTTTCCCACTTTACGGTGGAAATATTCAAATAAATGGCGGAGCCGACGGGATTCGAACCCGCGGTCTCCTGCGTGACAGGCAGGCATGTTAGGCCTCTACACCACGGCTCCGCAAGAGAATGGTGCCGGCGAGAGGACTTGAACCCCCAACCTACTGATTACAAGTCAGTTGCTCTACCAATTGAGCTACACCGGCACGGTGCAAAATATGATGTTTCAAGTAAAGATCATGGTGGAGGCTGAGGGGATCGAACCCCCGACCCTCTGCTTGTAAGGCAGATGCTCTCCCAGCTGAGCTAAGCCTCCGAAGTATTATGGTAGCGGCGGAGGGGATCGAACCCCCGACCTCACGGGTATGAACCGTACGCTCTAGCCAGCTGAGCTACGCCGCCACAGTTAAGCTTGTACAAATGGCGGAGAGAGAGGGATTCGAACCCTCGCACCGCTTACGCAGTCTAACCCCTTAGCAGAGGGTCCCCTTATAGCCACTTGGGTATCTCTCCAAGCCATAAAAATCAAGGTTT